>CADBQL010000377.1 GCA_902796815.1 uncultured Coriobacteriaceae bacterium
TAAAGGTGGCCGGCATGAAGGAAGCGCCGCACTCGCACGGATCGCTGTGCAGCAAGGGCGCCGCGCTGCGCCAGTACGTGTACAGCCTCGAGCGCGTGCTCACGCCGCTGCGCCGCACGGGCGAGCGCGGTGCGGGCGAATTCGAGCCGATCGGTTGGGACGAGGCGCTCACGGAAATCGCCGCGAAGCTCAACGCCATCAAAGAAGAGTTCGGTCCCGAATCGGTCATGTTCTTCGCGGGCTACGCGAAATGGGCGCGTCCGTACCTCACGCGTTTCACGATGATGTTCGGCTCGCCGAACTACATGACCGAGTCGAGCACCTGCGCAACCGCCATGGCGATGGCGCACCAGCTCACATACGGAGCGCCAGCAGGACCCGACATGAAGAACACGGACTGCATCATGTTCTGGTCGCAGAACCCGTCGGCATGCGGCACCTTGAACCTCCTGAACATTCAGAAAAAACTCGATGCGGGCATGAAGGCTATCGTGATCGACCCGCGCGTAACCGACCTCGCCCAACGCGCCGACGTGCACCTGCAGCTACGCCCGGGTACCGACGGCGCACTCGCGCTTGCGATGGGACATGTCATCGTTGCGGAAGGCCTCTACGACAAGGAATTCGTAGCAAGCTGGATGGTGGGATTCGACGAGTACTGCGGACTCGTAGCCGACATGGCGCCCGAGAAAGCAGCCGAGATCTGTGGCGTTTCCGCAGCTGACATCCGCGCTGCCGCCCGACTGTATGCGACATCGAAGACGGCGTGCATACAATTCAGCGCTGCGCCGGTCGTACATCATACGAACGGCGTGCAGAACTACCGGGCCGTGTTTAGCCTGATCCCCCTGACGGGCAACCTCGACGTTGCCGGCGGAAACCGCATGAACAAGCCGTCGATCGTTTACGTGCCAGGCGGATTCCCCACAAACGAACCGGCGTTCATGTGCATTGATCGGCTGGCCGGCATGCCCGAACGTGTAGGCGAAGCGCGTTTCCCAGTATGGGCTAAGCTGACGAACCAAGCGCAGGCATGTGACGTACCGCGTCAGATTCGCACGGGTAAACCCTATCCGCTCAAGGCGTTTTTTGCCTTGGGACTCAACTACCGTATGTTCGCTGGCTCGCAGGACTTCATCGACGCGCTCTGCGAGCTCGATCTCATCGTAGACGTGGACCTTTTCCTCACGGACACCGCAAAATACGCCGACTACGTGCTGCCCGCGTGCAGCTCGGCGGAGCGCCGCGAGCTGCGTTGCTGGCCTATGGGCTACATCCAGTTCACCCAACCGGCAATCGAGCCGCTCGGCGAATCCAAGAGCGACGTGCAGATTCTGACCGAGCTTTCCAAGCACCTTGGCCTCGACGACGAGCTCCTCGAAGCAGGCATGGAGGCATGCGTCGATTGGATACTCGAGCCAAGCGGCCTGACGGTGGAAGAGCTGAACAAGCACCCCGAAGGCATGTGGGTGCCCGGCGCCAAACCGCCTGCCGAGCGCAAGTACTTGAATGGCGGCTTTAACACGCCGTCGGGGAAGGCGGAATTCGTCTCCAGCTTGCTCGCCGCAGTCGATCGCGAGGGATATGAGGCACTGCCGTCGTACCGCGAACCGGAGATGAGCCCCATCACGCGACCCGACCTAGCCGAAGAGTTCCCGCTCATCCTGAACACGGGTGCACGCCTGCCCATGTACCAGCATTCGCGGATGTTCCGCGTGCCGTGGACGCGCGCGCTGAGCCCTGAGCCACATGCTGACATTTACCCAGCAGACGCTGCGGCAGCGGGTATCGCCGACGGCTCGTGGATGAAGATTGTCACGCCGCGCGGACAGGTGACCGTGCGCGCTCACGTGACCACGATGGTTCGCCGCGGTGACGTGCATATGTACCACGATTGGCCCCAGGCGAATGCGAACGACCTCATTGATGGAGATTATCTCGACCCGATTTCGGGCTTTCCGGGGTACCGCTCATCGCTGTGCAAAATCGAGCCGGCAGATGCCGTGGAAGGAGGCGTCGACCATGACTAAGAAGACGCTGTATTTCGACGCCAAAAAGTGCGTCGGCTGCTATGCATGCGCGGTGGCATGCATGGATCAAAACGACATCGACCTGCTCGCTGGCGATTTGATGTTTCGCCATGTCGCGCATGTCGAAAGCGAGGAGGCAGGCGAAATCCAGATAGCTCACGTCTCAGTTGCGTGCCTTCACTGCGAAGGCGCCGAATGCCTCGACGCCTGCCCGGCGCGCGCCCTGCGCCGCGATCCCGAGAGCGGCTCGGTCATCGTGCGCCAAGAGCTCTGCATCGGCTGCCACGCCTGCGCGATGGCCTGCCCGTTCGGTGTGCCGCGTTTTGGACGCGACGGCACGATGCAGAAATGTGACGGCTGCTTTGCGCGAACGCGCTTCGGCTACGCCCCTGCCTGCGCCGACATCTGCCCGACAGGCGCGCTGAGTTACGTTGACATCAACGAGGCGATGGAAAGCAAGCAATCGCGTTTCACAAGAACGCTCGTCTAGCGCTTTTCGCCTCAAGGCCTGGATGAAAAGCTGAATGTCTCACGGGGCGTTGCTGCAACCCGTTCTGATTTGAGAATGCGGCCAAAGGGAAGCCTCTCCTTTTGGCCGTATTTGCTTGAAGTCGAATTACCACATCACCTGCAGCTGGGCAGCGGACGAGCGCGGTCTCGGCCCCGCGCATGGCGCAAGGCGCGGTCTCGGCTCCGCGCATGGTGCAAGGCGCGGTCTAGGCTCCGCGCATGGTGCAAGGCGCGGTCTCGGCCCCGCGCATGGTGCAGCCGTGGCGTTTTGCGTGGCTTATGCACGATTCTGCGTATGGAGCGCTCGCGGCGCTAGACATGGCTCATGGCTCATGGCTCATGGCTCATCACTCACA
>CADBQL010000378.1 GCA_902796815.1 uncultured Coriobacteriaceae bacterium
AAGTAGGCCAGCTGTTTCTCGGAAAGGTCGAAGTTCGAGGCATTGATGTCCTCGTAGACAAGTCCCTGGCCCAGAATGCTCGTCTCGGCGGCGGAGGTGGCCGCGAAGCCCCAACACGTGTTGAAAGGCCTTTGGTTCTTGACCGACGTAACGTAACTCACGCCATCAACATCCCGCAAGTCGAAACTCGCGGGGATGTCGTCGGATTGCCCGGTCAGGTCGGCGTTGCCAACCATCAGCCCTTCGGGCTGGGCAAAGGCAACCGCTCCCGCACCGCCAAACGCCAGCAGCACGAAAAGCGTGAGAGCAACGGCCCCCTTGACGACTCTTTTCATGCAAGACCTCATTCTCCAGAGAAGCGAATCAGAAGAGCGCACTGTTGTTTCATTGTACGCGAAAAAAGTGGCAAGCATCCTCTGCGTCTTTTGCCCTACGCGACCTAACATGCTGAAGTTGCAATTCTCAAGCCAGCGGAACCAATACCGAGAGCAGTCGGAGTAGCTGGGGCAAGTGGGCTTGTATCGCCCTTCGCAAACCAGCGAAATAATACGAGCCGGAAACAGTTTCCGAATAGTATTATTGACAAAGGCCCTTAGGGGCCGAAACGGTGCGGCCCACATCCACGAGAGCTAGGATGCGAAACTCAACGAGGTAAGGAGCGCGGCATGAAAATCGAAGACGTATCCCCCGAGATAATCGAGAAGGCGAAGGCCTGCGAGACCCCGGAGCAGATTTTCGCGCTCGCCAAGGAAGAGGGCATCGAGCTGACCGACGAGCAGATGGAAATCATCGCAGGAGGCAGCAAGCTCCACGCCAACATCAACTGGGTAAAGAAAATTTTTGGTTAATCCCGGGCATTGCGCGCCGCGATCACATCCACATCCGGACGAGCCACTGCATGCACGAACAGGGGACGGAGGTTTGTTCACAGTCGCTTCGCTATCCGATTATTACGAGCCGCCGAGCCTGAACAAACCTCCGTCCCCTGTTCGTCCACGACAGCAAAGAACGGAGCGGCGCTTATGAACGCATATGACTTCGATGGCACCATCTTCCCGTCGAACTGCACGATCGGCTTCGCATTCTGGTGCATGAAACGTCATCCGAAGCTCTGGTCCACCTATGCACCGCGCGCCTTCAAAAGCGTTGTCCAGTACAAGCTGGGGAAAATGCCGAGTTACCTCATGATGCGGGAACTGTATAGCTACCTTATGGATGTAGATGACTTCGATGTCCAAATCGAGCGCTACTGGGACCGAAACGAGCGAAGGATATCCTCCTGGTACCTCAAGCAGAAGAAGCCTGACGACCTCATCATCAGCGCATCGCCTATCTGCATCGTAGAGCCCATCGCGCGCAGGCTCGGTGTGAACTTCGTGGCAACCGACTACGATCGCGAATTCGGAGTCTTTCTGAACAACCTCATGTACGCCCGGGAAAAGTCCCGTTACATCATCGACCACGGGTTTCCGGTGATTGACCATTTCTATTCCGACTCGCTATCGGATACGCCGCTCGCCCTTTGCGCCGAACAGGCGCATCTGGTGACCAACGGGGCGCAAAAAGTAATCGATTGGCCGCAGCTCGACGAGCCCACGATTAAGAAAGTCAGAAAGATAATCGACACAGGCTGGACAATCCACCTCGAAGACTGAGGCGTACGACTGCCCTGATCGCAGCTGGAATCGTTTGGGGAGACTCCCCAAACGATTCTTTTTTAGACACCCTTCCCCTTTGTAAGGGAAGGGGATTAGCCTCGGATATCGAGCTGGCTTCCTCGCGTAGGATTGCGCCTCACAAGCGCCGCGCACGTACAGACTTGGAGTATCATTTCCATCAAGGGAAGCCAGCTTATAGCATTATCAGCTGGGTTGTTAAAAGGAAATGAAAGCAGTTACAGCTCGATACGGCCGAACTTGCCCAGGAGCTCCGCAGCAGCCGTATGGGCCTCGCAGATGCAGTACTTCCAACCCTCAGCCTTGCGCGCCTTCGCGCCTTCGAGCATGCCAGCTGCGGCTTCCGCGCCCATGATATCGGCCGCCGGACCTTCGGCAAACGCAATGAGGTCATCTATGCCAAGCATGCGACCCTCCAGGAAATCGAGAAGGGCGTTGGTAGCCGCCTCAACCGCAGCATCACTGCTATCTGCGGAAACAGCGTCCTTCCAAGCCTGTGCCGCATCCTTCGTCTCCTGCTTGCTCGTACCTGACGCCGCAAGGATATCAGCGCGCTCTGCCACGAAATCGAACAGTTCTTTCTCCATAATGTGCCTCCTTCGGCTCAAACGTTTATACGACATTCGACCGCCGTATACAGAGCATTTTATCGGTGAGTCCGTCCGAGAGCAATGTAATCAGATGCTGTTTAAGCGATATAAGAAAGAGACGCAACCCCAACGTTGGTGTGATTGCCAATTGAAATCGCCCGTAGAGCTCCTCAGTCTGCCTTATCGCCGTGTAGCAGGTCGTAGGTCATGAGTGCCGCATATTTGATGTAGTCGTCGCAAGAGCGTTTCGGCAGATTGCCCGTGAGGCCCTTCAAATCGCTGCATATGGTCGATTCGTACTCGGAGCTAAAACTTGCCACCAGCTGTTTCACAAGCTCATAGGTATGCGTCTTTGTTGTGGGATTGTGCGGACCATCGCTTATTGCGTATCCGACTATGGCGCAAGCGCCCGACAACGCTCCGCATGTCTCCGTGTGACTGCCCATCCCGCCACCAAGGCCTTCGGCTAGCTTAAACGCAGTTGCCACGTCGACGCCAACGTCATCGGCGAACGCGCACGTGATGGCCTGTGCGCAGTTGAATCCTTTCTCGTGCAATTCGAGCGCTTTCGCAACATATACTTCTTTGCTCATCGAAGTCATGCTAGTTCAGCTCCTTCTTTATCTAACTATCTGACCAGGAAAACCATCCTGACAGGCTTTTCGCTATGTTATATTTTCATGCGAATAATAAACGACACGTCCGTCATGGTTCACAGGAATCCACACGTCCCGCAAAACCCCGGGCGAGAGCGCAACGCCTAAAGCTCATGGTAGTACGGGCAGATGTCGGCATACGTCCCGTCCGGCATGCGAAAACCTCCCGGAATCGTGCCGAGCTGAACGAAGCCGAGCTTTTCGTAGAGATGACGCGCACCGGCATTCGTCGCAACAACCGCATTGAACTGCATGACGCGGAAGCCGTAAGCGCGCCCCTGCTCTAGGGAGTCGACCACGAGGGCGCGGCCTGCACCCCTCCCGCGCGCAGCCGATGACACCGCATAGCTCGCGTTCGCAATATGGCCGCATCGGCCAATGTTGTTGGGATGCAGTATGTAGAGGCCGAGCACGGCGCCGTCCTCGACCGCCACCCCGCAATGCGTTTGCGCGGCAAAAAACTCCGCGCCCTCTTCGAGGCTGAGCTCGTTTTCCTGTGGAAACGCAATCCCGTCGCGCACGACCTCGTTCCAGATCTCGACCATCGCCGCCACATCGTCATACACGTAAGGCCTAACTTCCACCATGCTGTTTCCTCCTTGCCCATCCGCAGAGCAAAACGCGCGCATCTGCGGCCTGCACGTCTGCGGCCATTGTACGTCAGCAACCTTCAATCGAGTCAATCCCGAGTTCGTTGTCCTACAGTAGCTCGGTTCGGAAGCCGCTACCTCAACGAAGCACTGCCTCTGCATCGGCGTGGGACCAAAAGCGCTCGGCAGTCGCAATCTTGTTCGTGCTGCTCGAATAGGAGAACGGAGGCCTCTATCCCCGCGCCCCCATGTGCTCCTCACCCCAGGTGCAAAGCTGATCGAGCACGACCATCAACGACTCGCCCAGCGGAG
>CADBQL010000379.1 GCA_902796815.1 uncultured Coriobacteriaceae bacterium
AACGGCACGTATGGCGCGACACAAGGCTACACGATTACGGTGCGAAACGTCGCAGGCGTTTCGCTTCCTTCCACCGGTGGTTCGGGCAATGGTGTCCTCTACCTCTTTGGTGGTCTCCTGATTGCCTGCGCCTGCGCCATCCTCGTGCGCAAGAGCATGACATAAAGTCGGGTTTTTGTCATTAAGCGATTTAGTCATAGTTTACATGGTCGGATTATATCGCGTCCACCTTTTGGGCGGCAGCTTTATATACGACAAAATAGCTTCTTAAAAATCTTAACGAAAAAATGCGCTTGCCATTTGCAATACAACGCCTTTTCCGGTGCACTGCGGATGCGGCAATTGCCAGACGGCCAATTCGGCAGCAATTCCCAAGGCTTTATATATGGTTGCTATGAGTTTGAGTCAACGCGGTATATTGCGGTGTCATCCAAGAATCATTCAGACATGAAAACCCTAGTTCTCAACTGCAGAAACACCCTGCAAAAAGAACAGAATACTGAACAAAATCGCCAAATATGCAAGGCACAACTTTGAGCGCGATACTATTAATTCCACATATACATGGGAATGCTATGCCCATATTATGATAAATGAACTTAGAAAAAGCAACGTGCAGTAAAGAGAATTCGCCTGAGCGTGTGAGGCTTTAGTTCTTGAGGGGATCTTTAGATGAAGGACCTTGAGCGGAAGCAAAAGAAATTGGCCGGCGCACGATCGGAGCGTGCAAGCCGACGCAGAGCCGTCTCGTTGATGGGTGCGCTCGTAATTGCCGCAACCGCCGTAGCGCTCATGGCGCCTGCGATTTCGATGACTCGCGGGGAGCTCGTGTGCGGCATGGACGAGCACCAGCATTCTGATGCCTGCTACGAGCAGGCGCTTGTGTGCGGCTACGGTGATGCTCCCGATGTCGAGGCTACTGTTGTTGAGCCTGCGGTGGCGGCGGAAGGCCATGTGCATGCCGATGCGTGCTACGAGCAGCGTCTTGTGTGCGAGATACCCGAGCACGTTCATTCGAGCGCATGCTATGCAGAACCCGCGAGCGAGATGAGCGATCAGGTCGAGCTGGCAAGCCAGGATGACCAGGGCGACCAGAACGAACCGGATGCGCAGCAAGTTGACGAAGCGACCGACGGCCAAGCTGAGCCAGAAAGCCAGGATGATCAGGGCAGCCAGAACGAGTTGGATGCGCAGCAAAGCGATGAGGCTGCTGGCGATCAAGTTCATGCCGGTGCGCCTGATGCCACAGAGGGCGAAAAGAGCTTGGGAAACGACGAAGAGGCAGCCGACGACGAAGAGACGCCAAATCCCTCCGGTGACGAGCCCACGGGGCTGGACTCCGATAATGGTGATGCCGAGGTAGAGGCCCCGATGCCCGAACAGGACATTGCCGCTGAGGTCGACCTGGGCGAGGGCAAGATCATGCGCGTGCGCGTCAAGTGCGATGAGGGCATCCTGCCCGAAGGCACGACAATTCAGCTCAATGGCCTTTCTGAGGAGAAAGCCGACAGCACTGTCGAGCTTGTCAAGCACGTGGCCGAGGCCCAGGCGGGCATTCCCGCTGACGAATGCGGAATCACCGCGACCGATATCCGGTTTATGGATGTCGATGACGCTCCCGTTCAGCCCCAGGGTCCTGTGACGCTTTGGATCGAACATCCCGCCGTCGAAAGGGAGGCGAGCGTCGCGCTGCTCAACGTCGTGTATGCTCAAGCCGAGGAGGCCCCCGAGGCGCTCGATGAACTCGCTGACGTCGAAGCGGGCTCCGATGTGCAGGATGGAGTCTTCGAAGTCGAATCTGATTCCGGGGCGCAAGACGAGTCTGCCTTAGACAAGGCGGACCCCAATGCGAATGACGAGGCTTTCGTAATCGAGCCAACTAGCGTTGATCTTTCGAAGCATGCTATAAAGCTCGAAGGGGCAGCCCCCGGAACATATGCGCTGGCGTATGTGCCGCCTGCCGACAACGAAAAAGATGATGCTCAGGGCGGAGAAGAAGGCGAAGAAGACGAAGATGCTGAGTCGCCCGAAGAGTCTGCAGGCGAACCCGAAGACGGCATCGTGTCCGACGCCAAACCCACAAACGCATCAGCGATTGGCTTCACCGAAAAA
>CADBQL010000380.1 GCA_902796815.1 uncultured Coriobacteriaceae bacterium
CTCGCCTGAAGCTCCGCACGCTATTCCCTCAAACGAGGCCCCGTCCTCAAGCACGAGGAGCGCTTTTTATGCATGCGGTTTCGACGTTGCCGCCAACATCCGCTCTGATAACTCGCCCATAAGCTCTCTCTCCGTTCGAAGGCGGGGCAGCTCAGGTTAGCAGTAGAACAAGATCTTGTTGTACGTCGGCATCGGCCAGGCTTGCGTCGATACGATGCCTTCCATGGCGTCACAAGCCTTGCGCAGGCGCCCCATGGCGGCAAGCACATCGTCGTGATACGAACGGGCCTTCGCGAGCGTATCGTCTGTGCCCTGGGCTTTCGCGAGCGCCACATCAAGCTCGTCGACGGCTTCCGAAATCTCGTGGGCGCCATCGTTTAGCTTGCCGAGCAGCTTCAGATCGGCTACTGGCTGCAATTCGGGATTCGCCTGTTTCTTGGCATTCACCGTAGCCGCGATCTGCTCGGCATACATGCTCACGGCAGGCGCGATCTTGCGCTTGGTCATATGGCTCATCGTCTGGCCCTCGATGTTGATGAGCTTGGAGTACGTGTCGAGCTTCACCTCGTAGCGACTACGGTTCTCGACCTCGCTCAGCACGCCGAACTCCTCGAACAAGGCTATGTTTTTCGGGTCGAGCATGTGCGGTGCCGCGTCGACGGTGGACTTCAGGTTCAGCAATCCGCGACGCTGCGCCTCCTCGATCCACTCGTCAGTGTATCCGTCACCGTTGAAAATGATGCGCTGATGAGCGGTCAGCGTCGCGCGCACCCAAGCGAAGGCGGCCTTTTCGAAATCGTCGGCATCTTCGACAGCTTCGCAGAAATCCTTCAGCGATTTTGCGACGATGGTGTTCAGGATGGTGTTCGCATCGGCCAGGTTGATCTGGCTTCCCGGCATGCGGAACTCGAACTTGTTGCCCGTGAACGCGAACGGGCTCGTACGGTTGCGATCGGTGTTGTCACGCCAGAAGCTCGGCAACACCTGCACGCCCAGATTCATATAGACCGCATCGACCGTCTTCTCCTCTTCGCCGGCAATGATGGCGTCCACCACGCGACTGAGCTCGTCGCCCAAAAACATCGAGATAACCGCCGGCGGCGCTTCGTTTGCGCCGAGGCGATGGTCGTTGCCCGCACTTGCCACCGCAATGCGCAAAAGGTCCTGATAGTCATCGACGCCCTGGACCACTGCGGCAAGGAACACGAGGAAACGCAGGTTGGAGGCCGGCGTTTCGCCCGGGTCGAGCAGGTTCTCGGAATCGGTCGCGATAGACCAGTTGTTGTGCTTGCCCGAGCCGTTGATGCCCGCAAACGGCTTTTCGTGCTGCAAGCACACGAGTCCGTGACGGCTCGCGACGGTGCGCATGAGCTCCATGGTCAACAGGTTGTGGTCGATGGCCACATTGCTGATGGTGAACAAGGGTGCAAGCTCGTGCTGGCACGGAGCAACTTCGTTGTGCTTTGTTTTCGCGGCAACACCGAGCTTCCAGAGTTCCTCGTCGAGCTCCTTCATGAACTCGCTGACCGTAGGACGGATGGCGCCGAAGTAATGCTCCTCCATCTCCTGGCCCTTGCATGGAGGTGCACCGAACAGCGTACGTCCGGTAAGCATAAGGTCCTGGCGCTGCTCGTAATCCGATTCCTTGATGAGGAAATACTCCTGCTCGGCTCCGACCGTGGTCGTTACGCGCGGCACGTTCTGCCCGAAGAACGCGAGCACTTTGCAAGCTTGCTGGGAAACAGCTTCCATCGAACGCAAGAGCGGGGTCTTCTTGTCGAGCGCCTCACCCGTGTAGCTGCAAAACGCCGTGGGGATGCACAGCACGTCGTCCTTGATGAACGCGTAGCTCGTAGGATCCCAAGCCGTATAGCCGCGCGCCTCGAACGTCGCACGCACGCCGCCGCTCGGAAAACTCGACGCATCGGGCTCGCCTTTGATAAGCGCCTTGCCGGAAAACGTCATGATGGCGCGCCCGTCCTTCTGCGGGTCCACGAACGCATCGTGTTTCTCGGAGGTTATGCCGCTTAAGGGCTGGAACCAATGCGTATAGTGCGTGGCCCCGTGCGAAACGGCCCATTCCTTCATGGCATGCGCCACGACGTTTGCCACTTCAAGGTCGAGCGGTTTGCCCTGCTTGACCGTTTTCGAAAGCGCTCGGTACGTTGCGGACGGCAGCAGCTCCTGCATCGTATGGTCGTTGAAGACGAGCGTGCCGTACTCCTCAGCGATTCGTCCCATGTGGATCGCCCCTTCCTCGTTTGAAAGCTTCATTCGAACTGCTACGAAGATAAAGAGGCAATGTTTCAATCGCTTTGCGCCCGTGTTACGAAATGAGGACTTAACGGCCGCGAAACAGAATCGAAATCCCGCATTGGGCGAGATTGGGGAGGCTGCCTAAAACTCTGCCGGACGACAATAAGGCCGGACGGAACTAGAACCGCCCGATGGGGTTACGCCGCGAGTGATTAACGCACAAAAAAATCTTCACAATTTTTGTGAACTGGGGTTTCTCAATTGTGAAGAATTTTTTGCGCGTTAATTTGAAAAAACAATCCGCACGCGGCGAAACCGCACCAGAATACCGGCCGTTTTCCCGGTCAATCCCTGGAGGCGTCTAGCCGCCTCGACGCCCCTACAGCGCCTTAATGCGGCGAACGGCCTCGACGGCTGATTCGCGCGAGCCGAAAGCGGTCAAGCGGAAATACCCCTCGCCGCACGGGCCAAAACCGGACCCGGGCGTGCCCACGACCTGCACCGACTCCAAAAGGTAGTCGAAAAAGTCCCACGAACTCATGCCGCGAGGCGTCTTTAGCCAGATGTAGGGCGCGTTTTCGCCTCCCGACACCTCGTAGCCCGCCTCGCGCAGCCCCTTCACGATCGTTCGGGCGTTTTCCATGTAGAAACGAATCTGCTCGCTCGTCTCGCGCTTGCCCCGCTCGCTGTACACGGCCTCGCCCGCGCGCTGAACGATATAGGGCGCGCCGTTGAACTTGGTTCCGTGCCTCCTGGCCCACAGATCGTGCAACGACACCCCATCTGCATCTTTGAGGTCACGCGGCACGACCGTGTATCCCAGGCGCGTTCCCGTGAAGCCGGCGTTCTTCGAGAAGCTGCGTATCTCGATAGCGCACGTACGCGCACCCTCGCACTCGTAAATCGAATGCGGCAGTTCCGGATCGCCGATATAGGC
>CADBQL010000381.1 GCA_902796815.1 uncultured Coriobacteriaceae bacterium
GCCCACTCGGGCGTGTGCTCGACGCCGTCAACCTCGCCAACGATGTATTTTCGCCACTCTTCGAACCCTTCAGGCTCGACCCACTGCGCGACGTAATCGTGATCGTACAGGTCCTCAGTGTAGAGAACATGAGCCACAGCCAGGCCAAATGCAGTATCAGTACCAGGGCGAATAGGAATCCACTGTGCGCCGAGCACCTCAGCGCTGACATTGTACACCGGGTCAATAAGGATAAACTTGCAGCCGCGTTCCTGCGCAAGCTTCATGTAATACGGCACGTGACCAAACCACGAGACCATCGGATCAAAACCCCATAGCACGACGAGCTTGGAATTCAGCAAATCGGGCGCCTCGAAGCCAGGGAAGGCATCCGACGTGCCCTTGATCAGGCAGTCGGTCAAACGCACGCCCAGATGGAAGTCTTCGGCAGCGGCGTTACCAGACGTGGAGTGGTCACCCCAGCCAGTGATGGTGCCCGGCATGTATGAGGCGAGCGGGAAATCGGAGCTCTCGAAAGCCACGTAGTAGCAGTAGTAAAGCCATGGACGATCTGGGCTTTCATCGGCGAACTGCTTCATCTTGCTCGCAATGGCGTCGAGCGCCTCGTCCCAAGAGATGCGCTCGAAGTGACCTTTGCCAGAACCCTTCTCGCCAACGCGTTTCATCGGATAGAGCAGGCGGTTTTCGGAATACAATTCTTGACGCCATGCATGGCCCATCGGGCACGCGCGTGCCTGCAGCATACCAGTCTGGACGGCATTCTCGTCGTCATCTTCGCGCGCTACACCCGGGTTGACCGAATCGTCAGGTTCGATAGAAATGATTTTTCCGTCCTTCACGCTGCACTTGATAAGGCAAGTCGCATCCCAACAACCATTGTTGTGGCAGGTTGTGTAGAAGTAATCCACCCCCTCGTGACGCTCACCTAGCTTTTCGACAATCGATTCTCTTGACATAGTGCCCCCTCTCTTTGCAGCAACTCTTTCAAAAGAACATGCTCTTGCCCGGATGGACGAGACCAAAGCTCACGCATATGAGCCCCATATCTGCGCAATCGCCGAATTATGATAATCGAGGCGCCGCAGCTCTATTTTGCAGCTTCACCCGTGGAATCGTCATGAAAGTTGGAGTAGCCGCCGACTGCTTTCGCGAAAAACCTGCCTTCGGCCTTGGAGAAAAGCACCTGCGTCGACATGAGATCCTTGAGGCTCACGCCGATTGCATCCATCGCTTCCTTCTGGGTTTTCCCCTCGTCGATAAAGGCGTTGAGCGCTTCTGCCTTCCTCGGGGCCTCCAGGGCCATAAACTCTGCGCGATCCATACGCTACCCCCTCGATAGACTGCGAACATTCGATAGTTGCAGTATAGGGCAAAACCGAGCGCGTCGGATGGCGGGACAGCACGGACTACGATGCCCTTTCGCAGGGGTCTGCACGTCCTGCAAAACCCCAGGTGAGAACGCGCATCGGCTTGTCCTCGTAGTTTTAGAATATTAAGTTTGTGCCTGCGGAATCGCCGATGTCACGTCTTCGCCTGCCTCACCTGGGGTTTTGCTTTGGTATCCCGCTGACGCAGTGGACTGCGACAGGCCCCGTTTTGGCGACCTGCAGCTTGCGACCAAAAGGGAGGCCTCTTGGTCGAATGTGGAGTTCACCTCGAAATACGACCAAGGGGTCTCTCATTTGGTCTCGTAGAGGGAGGCCCCGTAAAAGGAAGCCCCTTGCCCGCATCGCCTTCTTACCAGCTACGCTCGATGGTGCCACCGCAGACCACGGTGTCATTATCGTAGACGACCGCAGCCTGACCAGGTGCACAGGCACGCTGGGGTTCGTCAAACGTGATGCGAATCCGAGAGTCGTCAGTTTGCTCGACGAGGGCAGGCCGAGCGGTCTGGCGATAATGCGCTTTGACGGCAAAACGTTCGGGGTGCGAAAGCAATGAACGGGCGATGAAATTCACATCGCGCACGTCTATCCCAGCGCAGAGCGAACGCGCATCGGTCTCAACCACAAGTTCGTTGCGCGCCATATCCTTCGCATAGACGTAGAGCGGTTCGGAAAACGCCACGCCAATGCCTTTGCGCTGGCCAATCGTATAACGCACGAGTCCGTTGTGCCGTCCGAGCACCTTACCATCCCGGTTGACGATGTTGCCCGGCTCGAACTGCGCACTGCACCGCCGTTCGATAAATCGCACATAGTCGCCATCAGGCACAAAGCAGATATCTTGGCTTTCGGCTTTGTCAGCGTTATTGAAACCGTGAAGTTCCGCCAGCTCTCTGACCTGCGATTTCGTGAACTCCCCCAAAGGAAACAGCATGTGAGCTAATGTGTCCTGATCCAGATGAAACAGCACATAGCTTTGGTCCTTGCCGGCGTCGAGCCCTCGCGAAAGCTCAAACCGACCCGTCTGCTCATTAAAACTGCGACGTGCATAATGTCCAGTCGCAACGTAATCAAAACCCAAATCGCGCCTGCGCTGCTGGAGCGCTGCGAACTTCACGTAACGATTGCAGTCGATGCAGGGATTCGGCGTTTCCCCCGCCAAGTAGCCGCTACAAAAACGATCGATCACATCGGTCGCGAACGTCCGCGAGAAATTGTACACGCAATGCGGAATGCCGAGCTCAAGGCAAACCTGACGCGCATCTTCGACGTCCGAGAGCGAGCAGCACGAGCTTTCGCCTTCGATGAAAGCGTCATCGTTTCCAAAAAGCTTCATCGTGACGCCCTCGGCATCGAAGCCTTCATCACGCAGAACAAGCGCCGCCACCGAGCTATCAACGCCCCCGCTCATCGCAACAAGCACCCGTTTTCCCTGAGCGCCGAGCGCCTCGCGATCCATGTGTTACCCCCTCGGTACGTCGTTGTCGTAAGTGATGCGAGGTCTCATTCGGACAACCGCCCCTTGATGCCTGTCAGCTCGCACACTCTCATCAGATGCCATTTACCCAAAAGGCAGGAATCCGTCCCTTAGCCTATAGGCTTTGAACTTATGCACATGCGACTGCACGGATTTCAATCTTGGCGCCCTTGGGCAACGCAGCGACCTGGACGGCGGCGCGCGCAGGATACGGCTCTTCGAAGAACTCCGCATAGACCTCGTTCATGTCCGCAAACTCAGCAATATCGGTCAAAAAGACCGTGGTCTCTATCACTGCATTCATACCTGCTCCGGCCTCCTCCAAAATGGCCTTGATGTTGGCAAGGCTCTGGCGCGTCTGGCTTTTGATGTCGTCGCCGGCGAATGCCCCCGTCGCAGAATCGATGGGCAGCTGCCCCGAAACGCTGATCGTCGCGCCCTCGGAACGGACTGCTTGGCTGTACGGACCGATTGCAGACGGTGCGTTCGACGTTGCGATAGCCTCTTTTGTCATGATGATGTCCTTTCGTCCACGAGGCAGGCAACTCAATGACCTGCCCATCTTTTGCTGTGCCTATAGTTACTGTACCAATATATATAATATGTCAACCACACGTATTCGGCATGCCAGCTAACGCTGCCTGCATGCTTCTTTTTAATAACTAGCGATGGAATGCGACGGCACACTGACAGCAAAGCTCGCCACGGGATGAGCATGGCTCTGCGGCGGCGCCTGCAGCCAGACGATCGCCGCTACCAGAACGCCGCCCGACACAGGACGAGCAAAGCCCCGCAGCGGAGCCCGTCGCAGGACGAGCATCACTGCCAGAACACCGCCCATCGCAAGATGAACGTTATCTCCAGAGCGCCACGCTCACTTGGCGTCCTTCGGATCCGAATCGGCGATTACCTAACCTAGCGGCTTTTGCGAAAGCGCGCGATGCACCTCCCCCTCGCCGAGCGAAAGCACCCGGATTTCATCGCCGATGCGCACTTCACCTGGTTCAACAACCCAACCGAAAACCCCTTCGCGCGGAAAGATGCAATCTCCGGCCAAGTAATAGATGGCACACCGCGTATGGCAGACTTTACCGATCTGCGAGATTTCGACGGTCGCCGTGCCTACTTTCACAAGCGTGCCGAGCGGCATTTCCTTGATGTTGATGCCGCTCGTGGTGACGTTTTCGGCGAAATCGCCGTAACCCACATCAAGCCCATTCTCGCGAGCGACGTCGATGGATTCCTCAGCTAAAAACGACACTTGGCGATGCCAGTCGCCCGCATGCGCATCGTCTGCGACTCCGTAGTCGCGCACGAGCTCGATAACGCCTGCTTCTACAGGGGCTTTTCGCATGCCTTTCTTGGGGGACGTGTTAACCGACTTCACAACTCCAACATCGCCTACCTGCGGCGCTGGCCCCTGATCGGACACCATGAGCGGATTGTCTACACCCAAATCCTCAGCGAGAGTTTTCGCAGTTTCGTTGACTTTGATTTTTTCGCATTCGTTCGTGCGAACAGAAGTGCCGTCGCTCATCCGTAGCACCTTTCTCGTAATCGACACAACGGCTGCCACCTCGCTGCGCCCGGTGCAAGGACATGTAATCCCGCGATCCGCTGCACTACGGAAACGCCCTTGACGAGCACGCGGGAAGAACTTGGCTAAAACCAAGATAGCACACACCAGAACAATCAGGATAGGGGCTTTGCACAATTATTCTTGCCCTAATAGAGTTAACGAGGCGCATTGCTGCGGCTATTCGTCCACTTTGGGGAAAAGGGCAGTCGAAAGATAGCGCTCGCCAGTATCGGGAAGA
>CADBQL010000382.1 GCA_902796815.1 uncultured Coriobacteriaceae bacterium
TGGGGGCGCGGTGGCCTCGCGCGATCCCGCGCGCGGTGGCGCGGCGGACCCCAGAGCGTCTAAAAAAGGCGATTTCGCACTGAGCAAACGTTGATGAAGCACGATTCCCCTAATTAGAGCTGGAAGCATTTGGGGAGTCTCCCCAAATGCTTCCACTCGTTCATCGCCCCTTGCCGCTCGGCTGGCTATTTCTCGGCGGCAGCCCTCATGGCAAGGCTTGCGATTGCGCACCCGATTCCGCCGATGGGCCAGGCCACCCAGAAGTACGAGCAGATGACGAGCGCTGCGGAATTGCCTGCGTCGGATGCTGCCAGGCTGCCGAACAGCATCAGCAAGCCAATGATCGTCGCCACGAGCATGATGATCCCGCAGATGCGCCCGACGCGCGGGTTGTCGCGTTCCCACTGCTCGTCGGCGCGTTCCTTGTTGTAGCTGGCGATGTCGGTAAGGCCATGGATGATGCCGCCGTGTACGAGGCTCCAAACCCCGGCGGCGACAAAGGCGAGCAATATCGCGGAACCGATCGCCTGGATTTGCTCGTTCGAGGAAACGCCTGCGGCTATGACGACTATGACACCTGCGAGGATCAGGCCGATTCCGATGGTGAGATAGCGGGCGAAGCTACGCTGCTCGGCATCCTTCTGCTCGTTGGTGTAAAAATCTTCCACGAACGGGTGCGCCTTCGCGAACGAAGCGTGACCGACGGCCGCCGGCAGTATGAATGCAAGTCCGACTGCCACGAACAGAATCGTGGCTCCCGCAGACACTGCCTCTGCCATGCGCTCTTCCAGGAGCCCAGCACTTAATGCGGCAATCGCGCAACCCGCGATTATGATCGCAACGCCCGTGGCTATGCCAAGCGCGAACTTGCGCATGTGGGTGTCGTATCCGCACACGTCCTCGGGCGGGATGCCATCTGGTATTACTTCGGCTGGGTTCACTTGCCGCTGCGAAAGGTCTCCCGTCACAAACTCGTCGAGCGTGCAATCGAAAAGTTCCGCCATCTTGACGAGCTTGTCGACTTCGGGAGTCGATTGGCCGGACTCCCATTTTGCCACCGAC
This sequence comes from uncultured Coriobacteriaceae bacterium, assembly GCA_902796815.1. Lineage (GTDB taxonomy): Bacteria > Actinomycetota > Coriobacteriia > Coriobacteriales > Eggerthellaceae > UBA9715. The sequence goes on from CADBQL010000382.1 coordinate 1,063, forward strand.
TGGCGCGATACTCCCAATAGCATGGCGAGCTGCTCTTGCGTCATGTTGCGTTGCTGCCGCGACTGCAGCAGATTGTCCCTGAATTTCAACTTCGTCTCCTTCATGGTCGGTATTATATTCCATCGCGCTGCGCAACTCGAAGAATGCGGTTGCGAGGCCAAAATCGCCACCAACCATGATTGGCAAATTGCCAAAAAGCGCGCAACCGCCAGTTGCATTGCCTGTTCAGGGGCTGTTTTTCGTATGGACGTTGCCCGATGGCCTTTGTCGGGATGATCACCTGCTTTGCTGCCAGCGGCGAAAATTATGTTGTGGCGCTCGTTAGCCTCGTGGTCGGCATCGTGTTTGCCACGCTCTCGGCGCAATCCGACAAGCTGGCCGCTCGTATCGTGAGTTTTGGCCAAGACGAACCCGAAGCAGCCGCATCGGGGGAGAAAGCACAAGCATGATAGGGAGTTGGCGGGCCGCTGCATCGAGGCCCGTTTTCATAGGGTCGGGCGGCTAGTCCGATCGAAGAGAAGGAGCATGACATGAATTACAAGATTACCAATCTCGAGTACGGTACTGGCCCTTGGGGTACCGAGATGCTCTACGGCGGCATCGGCAATCCGAAGCCGGGCGAGACCGAGAACAACGTGCACTCTGTCACGCTGCTCGAAGACGACGCGGGCAAGGTTCACATGCTGGAAGGCGACGTGGAAGACGTGCTTCCCGGTATTAGCCTGCATGTCGTGCGCGAGTGCCATTCGGTTGCCGAGCAGCTGGTCGTTGTCGACACCGCACGCGGCAAGTTCATCGTCGGCGGCGACATTGCGTGCCGTCCGGCCAACGTTTTCGGTACCGACGAGTGGCCTGGTTATCTGGTGCCCGTGCTCGGTCGTTCCGGTTCTGCCCGCTTGGTTTGCGGTGCCTACCAGTGGATTCGCGAGCGGCTTGACGGCGATGCGAGCTGTTTGGTGCTGACTCACGACGTCACCATGCACGAGCGGTTCGAGACCGAAGGCCTCGAAGGCCTGGCTATCCACTACGTTGTGAGGCAGTCGCCGCCCCCGCGTTTTCATGCATAAGTTGCCCAAACGGAATTATCGACCTGGCAAAACGTCGCAGCCCATCCAACTTATGTATGAAAACGTGAGTGTGAACAGGGGACGGAGGAGCGTTCACGCGCTTTATACTGAGCTGCTCATCCATTGAAATCCGCGCGAACGCTCCTCCGTCCCCTGTTCGCGCATGTCCCCTGTTCACGCAAAGCCATAATTTGACGCCTCCGAGTCAGTCTGCGCAAAACCGAGCGCCGCAAATGACAGAATGTAAGAATGTTAACGTCGTTTTCGGGTTTTGGAGCATCTGGGGGAAGGCGTGATCGCTAAAACCCCAGCTCGCGGTTAGACGGTTCGCGACGCGATCGCCATTTTCCTGGCTTCAGGCCAAATTCATGTTAACAAACTTACATTTTGTCAAATTCGATGCCCGATTTTGCCCAAATGAGAGAACGGGCCTGCAAGGGAATGGTTTCGGCCGGCCCGCGCCTAAGGTGCCGGCGGCTTGGGCGGCGTCTGGACAAGGAAGCATTTGGGGAGTCTGCTCAAATGTTTCCAACCGTGATCAGGGAGGTGTTCACGTTTGGAATGGCGTCTGTACTGGTCATGTGCAATGGCATCCAGATAAGGAGCCGTTCCTCCATTCGCCCAAGCTGTATACATCGGGTTCAGCGGGCGGTTATAATGCGGGTGTCTTTAGCCGGCAACAGAGGGAGCCAAGGGTAGCGCTTGCTGTTTTCGCATGTAGTACGCATTGTCAAAAAAACTCGACCAAGGAGGCCATCGATGAATTTCGAGGACCTGACGCCCGAGCTGCGAAGTAGGATCCGAAATTGCAAGACAGCCGAGGAGATTCTGGCTATTGCCAAAGAAGAAGGCTACGAGTTGTCTGACAAGGAGCTCGAAGATGTTTCGGGCGGAATAAAATGGCAGTGCACTGATCGAATATGCTCGAGTTTTGGGCCCTGCCGGCAATACTAAGATATGAAAAGGCTGATGGGTGGACGTTTAGTGCTGCGCGGATAGGGTATAACAGGGCAATGTTTTTGTTGTGTCATCCTGCAGGCGTATTCTTCGCTTTATCCCAGCCCCAGACGAGACGCCCTCAAACCCTGACCGCTTGCATCTCAATCCGAAATGGCGAATAATCAAGACGCTGTTTGTGTACGTCGCTAAGGGGGACAGGGTGAAGCGCGATTATCCGAATCTTTGCAAGCCGATTCAAATCAACGGAGTAACGTTCCGTAACCGCATGTGCTCGGCGCCGATGGGCGCAACTGACATACTGGCCGATGGCACGCCTGGGCCGCGCACGCTGGGCTTTTACGAGCTGCGTGCCAAAGGAGGCGCCGCGGCCGTAACCGTGAGCGAGCTCGTGGTGCATCCCGAAACCGACGGCTCGCAGATGCTGAAGCTCTCGCTTTCTACGCCCGGCCAGCTCGGCGCGTTCGCCTATGTGGCCGACGCCATCAAGCGCCACGGCGCGGTTGCTTCGATCGAGCTGTCGCATTCGGGCCAGTACGCGGGCACGTATATGGTCGACAAGGACAAGAAGGGGTCGCTTTGCCAGTACGGCCCCTCCGACGGCGTGCGTCCCGACGGGCTTCCGGTAAAAGCGCTGACCA
>CADBQL010000383.1 GCA_902796815.1 uncultured Coriobacteriaceae bacterium
GTTTGAGCTGCAAGTTGCACGGCGCGCGTGAAGTCGCTGACCTCGGTACAGGCAGCTTTCGCATCCCACACCATCCAGAACAGCACAGCGTCGACGTCGAGCGGCACCAGGTCGGCCGTCAGCGTTTCGTTCGCACCAAACATGGCTACGCGCACGCGACCGTCAACGCGCATGGCCGTGCTTTCGATGATGGGTATCGTGAAGAACAGACCCGGTCCCGCAACGCGGTTGAATTTGCCCAGCCGCAGTACAACGACTTTTTCCCATTGAGCTGCCACATGTACGGAAAGCGCGAAGAGCGACGCCAAGACGACGGCGACGGCGACGCCTGCAAGCTCGAAGCGGCGGCCGAACATGAACCACGAGCACGCAAGCACGACCCCGAACACTACCAGGAACACCACGACTGTGAACAGTATAAGTCCCGCTGAAGAGGCACGCTCTCCTACAATTTCGGCGCCCTGGTCGGGTACGACCGCCCAACGGCCCGCACGACCAGCCGGACCGGCCTCAGTTTTGTCTCGCTTGTCGCGTAAAGCCATCTTCTGCCCTCTCTTATATTGGTAGGCGTAACTTGCTTTGCGTTATGCGCCGACCTGCTTGTACTGGGCCTTGCCGCCTAGCTCGATGGTGACGATACGACCACGCCCCTCGGATGCTGCCGCGTCTTCGATACCTTCTTCGCGTTTGATCTGCGCAACCTTGGCATCCATGCAAATGCGCACGTCATCGAGCGACATGCCCAGCTCACGGCAAGCAGCCACGCAATCGCCAAGAATGGCGTCGATCTCACCGGAAAGGTCCTCGTCAATTTCTATGTCGAGATCGCGCACAAACGCCCCACGCCCCCTTGTCGCCTCGATGTAGCCTTCGGATTTCAGAGCAAGGTAGGCCTTGTTCACCGTGTTGTAATTGATGGAAATATCGGACGCAAGCGCGCGTACGGTGGGCAGCTGCTCGCCCGGCTCATAGAAGCCGCTCGTGATGAGATAGGCGAGGCGATTCTTGAGCTGCACCCACAGGGGTACGTCACTTTCTTTCTCGACCTCGAATGTGAACTGCTTTTCTACCTGCTTGACCATGTTACGAAACCACCGCCCAAACCTCTGGATGCGCGCCGACCGCAACGATGCAGTAGCGCAGAATGAAACCGCCAACGAGCACGCACGCCGCCGCGGTGAGCGCAATCGAAGAAAGCCTCACCTTGCCCAACGCCGAAATCGACTCCAATACCAAGGGCACGGCAATGCCTACGCCGCCGAATCCCAACAGGAACAATATCTGCAGGGACCCAGTTAACAGAACGTCTGCGCTTTGGATTGCGACAGCATACGGATGAGTGGTTGCCGACGCAACAAGCAGCACTACCGCCAGCGATTCGAGCCCCATCACTGCGACGTCAATCCACACAGTACGCCCGATTGCCTGCGAAAACACGTCGAACGAGCCGCTTACAGTAGCGCATGCGAGAATAAGGGCGCTTCCGCACGAGAGCGCCGAAAGCGTAAACAAGACCGGCAGTAAAGGAGATGCCCAGAACGGAACCGCAGGCATGCTCGACAACAGCAAGCCTGTATACACCGCAACCGAGAAGCCAGCCGCAAGCGCCACCCACGTCGCAGCGCGCACAACACGTAGCCGGACATGCGCCGACGGAAACGCCCACACACACGCAAGCACACCTGTCAGAAGAATAGACGCCACAAGCGCCCAGAAGCCAAACGTTATATACGTCGGCGTCGGGAGAAACACCAGGAGAGGAACAGCCGACATGCGCCCCAAGTCGAGCAAAAGCATGAGCGCGCCAAGTGCAAGCGCGCCAAACGCGGCTGTGTAAGCCGGTGCAAAAAGTCGGCGGTAATGCAAAGGCGCGGCCAAGAAACGGGCATCATTTGTAGCCGACGTAACGCAAACGGCGCTGACGGACGCACGCGGAACGAACAGCGCCATTATCGAAAGCGCGCAGCATGCACCTGCGCCTGTGCCCGCGCAGAACAGGTACCCTATGACCAGCGATCCTAACACCAACACCTCCGTCAATACACCCAACTTGCTTGGCGCTTGCGATTCTTTCAATCTATCAGTCTATTTGATTGTCATATGATAACTCATAATGTTGGCTACGCTCAACCCTCGTACAAAACTATCGCTTCGCACATCCACCATCTCGAATAACCGCCATCCCGCAGGTCCTTGGTTTCGGATAGTTCCACAACTGCAAGCTCGCCATCAATATGGGTAAATCTATACAGCTTTGTCCTGCCAACTCTTCTTGCATACTGCGGCGTTGCAGGCCTATCGCAACGTCATCGCCACGCAGAAAGCCAACGTCGACGTGGTGGAATCAACACTTCATGGGGTGATGATGTTTGCAGCAAATCGCTGGACATGGCTGTGCGCGAAGCAGGATCCCCGGGACAAAGGGGACAAAGGGGATACTCCCTTTCGTCCCGCCAGAACTCCCGAGGACAAAGGGGAGTATCCCTTTTGTCCCGCCACGAGTATTGGCCAACTTGGCAACCGAGCCTAGCAGAACTCGCCCTCCTCGAGATCCCATTTAACGAAGCGGCAACGGCTTGGCAATCATGCGGTTCGCGGAAGGCGCCGCGCATCCTATTCTCGTATCAGAAATAGTAGCAACCGACAACAGGGTGAAAGAAGGCGAGCGATGCAGGCTAGTATCGGCATCCATCAAGCAAACGGGTATGCAACCTTCCCGAGACGATTCTTATCGTATCGATGGTTCAAGCCGATTCTCGTCGCGCTGTTGACGGCAGTATTCATGGTCTTCTTTCAGCTAATCTTGACTGCGGTCGCCGTGATTTGGGCGGGTGACCTGCACTTCATCAGCTCTATTGGCGAATCGTACGAGACCATGGACATCTACACGGGGCCAGGTTCCCTCCTCGAGTTCGGCGCTATCGGCGCCATCCTGCCCGCACTCGCGCTCGCGATCCTTATCGTGCGCGACCGGCCTTTCTCGTCTTACTCCTCGTCGCGAGGTGGATGGAACTGGCGCGCATTCGCCAAATGCCTCGGCATCGCGGCCGCGCTCATGGCTGTCATCACGGTTGTGCAGATCGCGCTGTCGCCGGATGAGGTCGGCCAGCCTACGATTCTCTTCTCGTCAGCGAGCCTCATCGTTTGCTTGATATTCATACCGGTCCAATGCCTGGCCGAGGAATACCTGTTCCGCGGGTTCATCCTGCAAACGGTCAGCTCGTGGACGAAGCTGCCCGTTGTAGGCCTCCTGGTTTCGGCCGGCGTGTTCGCAGCAGGGCATCCCTACAATGCCATCGGCGTAATCGCCGTCTTCGCAAACGGGATCATCTGGGGCATCGTGGCGCTGAAAACGCGCGGCCTCGAAGCCTCGAGCGCCATGCACATCGTGAACAACCTCCTGTGCTTTGCCCTCAGCGGATTCGGCCTGTGCGAGATGACCAGCGAAATCGACATGCTCTCGCTCGGCGTCGACGTCTTCACCTGCGCTGCGTTCGCCGCGCTGGTGCTCGTCGCCGACAAGAAGTTCGGCTGGTTCAGCACGGGCGGCAACGGCAACGGCGTCGCCAAATACAACAAGCGGCTACTGGAAAAAGGGAAGTAAATGGGGCTGTAACAGAAGTGACGTTACGGCCCCTTTTTCACACCCAAAACCAATGCATGGCCTTCGGCCTTCTTATGTGTCGCTTCGCTCCCGATGACGCGGCGGCGCCCCCAAATCCCCACGGTCATGACGGCGGCTGATGCCGGTGAGATATGGTATTTGAGCAGGCAATACGGTATAATTAGGTAACCGATTCGAGGGGGTTGCCCATGCCCGATCCCGCCTTCAAGCCCTACCGCCAGAACCAGTTGCGCCTGCTGCCGCTCGACCTGTCCGACATGGTGCCGGCCAACCACATGGCGCGCGTCGTCGACGAGGTCGTCGAGTCGCTGGACCTGACGGCCCTGAGGTCGCTCTACCCCGGGGGCGGCGCCCCGGCCCACGACCCGCGCATGATGCTCAAGGTCGTCGTCTACGCCTACGCCAGCGGCGTGTACTCCTCCCGCAAGATATCCGAGGCGACCCGCTCCAACGTCTACTTCCTGTGGCTGACCGGCTGCACGGCGCTGGACCACATGACGATAAACCGGTTCCGCACCGAGCGGCTGCGCGGCGCCTTCGAGGACATATTCACCGACGTGGTGCTCATGCTCGCCGAGCTCGGCCACGTGACGCTCGACACCTACTTCCTCGACGGCACGAAGGTCGAGGCCAACGCCAACAAGTACACGTTCACCTGGCGCAAGTCGACCGAGAGGAACCGCGAGAAGCTGCGGGCGCGGGTCGGCGCGCTCATGGACGAGATCGACGACCTGAACGACGAGGAGGACAAGCTCTTCGGCGACATGCCCGAGCCCGGCGAGGCGACGGCCGACGACGTCGAGGAGGTGGCGCGGCGGATAAGCGAGCGCCTGAAGGGGGCCCCGAAGGACAAGGCGCTCAAGAAGGCGAAGCGGCTGGTCGAGAAGGACTACCTTCCCCGCATGCGGCGCTACGAGCGGGACCTCGCCGACATGGGCGGGCGCAAGTCGCTCTCCAAGACCGACCGCGACGCGACCTTCATGCGCATGAAGGA
>CADBQL010000384.1 GCA_902796815.1 uncultured Coriobacteriaceae bacterium
CATTCCAGTTCAACGCCAAAACCGTACCGACCTCAGTCGGATTAGAATCATCGGCCTGATCGCCAACGGCAGAGGGATAGAAATACCTCTCTGACGCAATCGCGGCAGCCGTCAACGTCGTCTTGAAGCCGTCGGGAGCTGCGAAGACAACCGTATCATTTTCTTCAAGGGTAAGCCCAGCATCAGCGAGCAACGTCTCGATAGGAACAGATTTGGTCGTGACGCCAACCTGCCATACGTTGCCAAAGTACAAGAAGCCCTTCGCGCCGTCGGTAGCAAGTGGCTCGAGCGTTTCGCGCGTGTATTCCTTGGCGACAACCGGAGTCGCATCAGCGCCATCTTGACTATACACGGTGAAACTGTTGGAAGCCGGCGTCTTGACCGTGATGCCGACGATGCCACTCGGCGAGAACTTGCCACCGGGCAGCGCCGCTTCTTCTCCCGTCAACTCCTCGGTAGTTGTGCCGTTGAACAGGCGCAGCTCACCTCGGAAGTACGGCGAAACTTCATTCCACACCGCACCAGCAGTCGAGCCATCACCCAAAGCACCATCAGCCCAGCTCAAAGCTATAACCGCAGGAGCATCCTGGGGAGTTCCGAGTTCGCTGAAATCAAGCGTTCCATCGACATTCTTCACGCCTGGGAAGAACTTGCCTTCCTTATCGAAAAATGCCTTATCAAACTCTGCCTTGCCATATTCGCCCGACGCGTCGCTGACCGTCAGAGTGTCCTCAGGCGTAACCGAAATCTGGCTCTTGTTCATCCCCTTCATGAGCTTCTTGTTCATGAGCTGATCAAACGTCACGTACTTATCGGTAACGAACACACTAGCGCCTGTCTTGACTGCATATTCGTAACCGAGCACCTGCGTGTTCTCGGCAGCCAGACTTAGTAAGTCGGCGCGCGAGAACGACGTTAACGTAATCGTATCCTCGTCGGCAATCTTCGTATAAACCGTGAGCACCGTCTCGTTCTTCTGCTCGTCGGTTGCCGCATCGGTCCATGCGACGTCATCTTTCTCCGAATCGTGCTCGCCTTCCCACGTCGAGCCACCTTCTATCGTGCCCGCCATCACGTCGGCAAACGCCATACTCGGCGCCACGACAAGCGCGACCATCATGGCAAGCAGCCAAGCAAGTGCGCGTTTCGTCTTTGATGAAACCATGCATATCCCCTTTCCTCTTTGTTCGTACTCTTTTATCCTTAAATGTATTTATTTCCAATTGAATATATTTATAGCAACACCACTCCCTTTCCTCTCAGATGGAAAGCTGCGAATGCAGCAGGAACCGAATCCCTGCCGCAGCTCGCTACTTCACTTTCACCGTAACCTTCACCGTCTTAGACGCGGATTTGTAGTTCGAATTGCCCGCACAGATGACCTTCACGATAAGCGGGTATGAGCCCGCGCGTGTGCCTTTGGGAACCGTTACCTTGCCCTTAGCATCAACCTTAAATCCCTTGACAACTTTGTTCGTGCTCACCTTTTTGCAGGTCACCGTCCCCTTGGCATTCTTGATGGTGATGGGGGTAACGACCTGAGCCTTGGATTTCACCTTGCTGTACCCGGCGGCCTTCGCTGCAGTCTTGACTACCATGGGCTGGGCGGCTTTGGTAATCCTGAAGGCAACCGTCTTCGTGCCAGTGAAATTGCCCTTGCCCGTCAGTACAACCGAGGCTTTTCCAACGACCTTGTTATTCTTGTACGCAAGCGTGTAGTGCGTGCCGCTCTTGAGCGTCACGCCGTTGAAAGTGAGCTTGGGTACTGGTTTAATGAGGGCTCCCCTGTATACGTAGGAGGCTTTCACTCCAGTAATCTTCACCCCGCTCGCAATGCTTTTTCGGGCAATTGTAAACGCCACCGTCTTGGTTCCAGTATAGTTACCCTTGCCCGCAAGCGTTATCGTGGCCTTACCAGCGGCCGTGTTGTTCTTATACGAAATCGTATAGTCGGTGCCGCTCTTGAGGGTCTTGCCATTGTAGGTGAGCTTCGGCACGGGTTTTATAGCCGAACCCTTGTAGGTATAGGATGCGTTCACGCCTGCGGCCTTGACGCTTGCAATATTAGCTCGGGTGATATTGAAGGTGACCGTCTTGGTCCCAGCGTAGTTGCCCTTACCTGTAAGCGTAATCGTGGCCTTGCCAGCGGCCGTGTTGTTCTTGTACGAAATCGTGTAGTCGGCGCCGCTCTTGAGCGTCATGCCGTTGTAGGTGAGCTTCGGCGTAGGCCTGATGGCCGAACCCGTATATGCATATGATGCGTTCACGCCCGTCACCTTGACATCGCTCGCTATGCTTGCAGGCACGATTTCGTAGAAAACGTTCGTGTAGTTGTCGAAGTTTCCGCCCGTCGTGAAGCGCACCGTCACACAGCCGAGATCCGTCTCAGCGGAGCCGGTGACGTTGATGCTATCGCCATTGGCATCCTTATCAAGTTCGGGATTGGGGTTGCCATACACATATTTGTAATCGTAGTTCAGCGGATGATAACTCACGTCTTCGTTATCAGTGCCATCGCGCATTTCTCGCCCGAGATACGTAACCGAGGCGAACTTAGGCCGTATCTCACTACCCGTGTACTTGATCTTGACCGAACCCTTGTTCTTGATAGCATCGCGGATTCCCCAAGTCTTATCGCCGTGCACGACATCTCCGAGCACAACCGACTCTTCGAGGTTGGGATTGTCGTTGACGTCCTCGACGCTGTAGAACATGGATGCCCATTTAATCTGGAAGGCCGCCTGTGTAGTCTCCCCCGTAAAACGAGGACTCGACGGCAGCGCGGTTACCTTGACGTCATAGCGATAGTTCGCACCATGACAATTGATGTAGTCGTGGTATTTTCCGTCTTTGTCCTTCTTCGTGCTGCCGTCTTCATTCGGAAGCGTTTCGAACGTGTATTCGGACGGGTCGACGACGTTGCCGAGCTCATCTGTCACGATAACCGCATCGGGAATCTGACGCTCCCAATTGAAAACCTTCGGCGTCGCCGTCACGACGCAGTTGCCGATATCGGCTTTCGCTATCGTATACGTAACCGATTGTGAAAGCGTTCCCGTATACCCATTGATGCCCTCGATGCGCGCCACATACGAACCTCCGACTTCGCGTGATGCATCGTCGACGACGACTCTGTAGTCAGCGTCCTGATAGAGTACATCTCCCGTCGTAGTCGTAAGAGCAACAACTGGAACCGGCGCGTAAACCGCCGAGAATTCAGGGTTGACAACCTCACCTATACCCGAAACCACATTTTTCAAATCAATCGGATCAGCGAGAGACATATCCGCCGCTTGCCAAGACAGAACCGGGAATCTGCCAGGTACGGGTACGTAGTACAACGACCAGTCGCTCATTTTTGCATTGGGCTTGTTCAAATACGAAACGGCAAGGCTTGACTTCATTTCGTCAGGAGAAAGCTCGTGATTGTTCACGAGCGTGCCGCGATTCTCGTCTTTGGCGACCAGGCGCGAATGCTGCTCCCCATCGTCAAAACCGCTTTCAGCTTTGGCCTTATCGTTGCTCAGATTGGGCAAAACGCAGTTATCGTGAATATACCCATCGTTTTCGCCCGCGATAACGCCGACGCGGAATCCCGATTCGGTCCCGCCGATGGAGCCCGTGACGTAGCAGCCGCAAAGCTCAGGCAAGTCGAGCAACATGTTCTGAGGCGTCACCGACGTGTTGTACGTCGTGAGCAGGGCCGCGATACCGGCAGCATAATATCCGCCGCCCGTCGTCGAGAAGCATCGACCCTGGTTGTAGCAATAGCGCACATCACCATTCATAATTCCGACAATGCCTGCAGGGCACGGCTTGTTCCAGCGTGTGCCCTCAATCATGGCCGTATTGGAGCATCCCACGATTTGCGTGAACGCACCACCGTTTCCACAGATGCCGGCTACGCTGGCAAGCCCGGTTACAACGCCTGTATTCGAGCAGTTCGAAACCGTGATGAGCTCGGCTTCGCTCGTTCCCTGCGAGTCTTTCCACACGTTATAGCCAGGGTCAGTTTCGTTGGCGCCAACCACACCTGACGCTGAAGCCGGATTTGCAATAACCGGTCCGCGCAGCGAACCGACGATGCCACCCGTATTCGATGCGCCCCAACCTGCCTGCGTCACGCCACCCGAAACGATGCCGGTGTGCACAGCCGCCGTATTCGAGCAGTCCGAAACGTTCCCCATCGTGTAGCCGACAATGCCGCCAACCATCGTGGACTGCGAGAAAATCTGAGAGCCGAAGCGATCAGCACCGCCGGCGCCGCTGACGTTAAAAACGAGGTCGCCCGCGTTTTTGCAGTTGGAAAGAGAGGTCACCTGTTCAGGATGGTCAATATCACCCTGCAAGCCTACGAGGCCTCCCACGTAGCCAGCGATATAGGGTGTATTTTCGTCAACGTCGGCCGTTGACGAAATGCGCAAATCGGTATCGGATGCATGTGTGCAATCATTCATATTGCCTCGAAGCGTACCGGCCAAGCCGCCCACGCCAAGCACCGTGCAGAGGTCTTCGGGCTTCTGGTCTTTCTTTGAAACACCTGTCTTATCTGCAACAGCGCCATCGTTCGTCACACTCACCTCGACTGAGCTGTAGCAGTTCTGTATGGAACCACCCAGATAGCCCGCAATGGCACCAACGTTGGAGATGACCTTGCCCTGCGTCGAATTCGTAACCGAAATAGGATTGCCATCACCACCGTACACTGACAGATTCTTTATGAGCGCATGCTCGCCCGCATAGCCGAACAGACCGATGTTCTCGAGATGGTCCCCCACGTTGATTGTCAAGTTGACTATTCCCTGACCAACAGCCGAGCCGCGCCTTCCATCGAACGTACCCTCGAACGGATGCTCCACCGTGCCGATAGGGTCAATTGACTGTCCTTCCTCGAAAATAATTAGCGAAGTGTCGCCGAGCCTCACTTCCTTACCCTCGAACGACTCAGTCCCCTCGTTGACCAAATACGCAAGGCCTTTGAGCTGCATGAGCGTTTTAATCGTGTACGGACTCGTGTGACCCGTGTACCACGATATGTCGTAATCGACTGCTTGGGTCTTGAGCGACGCTTTGTCGTCAACGCCTGCTGCAGAAAGCCCGCTCCCAGCCGCCCAAGCCGATGTCGGTACTGTTAGGCAAATCACAACGGCCAGCAGCGCCGTCACCTTCCCCATCAGCCGCCTCATTTCTTTTCCTCCTCGCCCATGTCTTCTTTCATCATGTACATTTTGCCCGTCGTCGGATCTTGGTAGACCATGCCGAGTTCCGTAAACGACGAGCCGCCGTTGCTTAATTGATCCTGCATGTCCTCGAGACCCTCGACCTCGGCCATCTGGTCAGCTTCCATAACTTCGGTCATCGCCGAAATGTCAAGATTCCAATACGACACGAGTGCGAGCATGAGCCCGCAAGCAAACACGAGCATCACATCAGCTAAGTTCACGAGGCCGACGCGCGGGTCGGCATCTTCCTCTTGGGCATACCCGCCCGAGACCAAGCTCGAGCTACCCATGAAATCGCGCGCACTCACTAAGCCACCCGCCTTTCGTCTTCGCCAGCTGTCATGCTAGCGGCTACCGCGCCCGCAAGGTCCATCGATGAACCTCTGGCATCTTGGCGCCTCGTTCTCTTGCGCTTTTGCGGGCGCAACTCTCGAGCCGCGCCAGATCGGTACGCCTCCGCTCGCGCTCGGATATCGCCTTCGTAGGGAAGCTCTACGCCTTCTCGGCGCGCTTCGTCAGCCTTCTCTAGCACACAGGTGGCGAGCGCTTCGGTTGCTATGACGTAATTCGCATACCAACGCTTGCGGACAGCTGATACACACATCGAGACCACGCCGCCGATAAGACCTGCAACCGTACCATCGAAGGCGACGAGCAGCGAATTCGATAGAACGTTGACTTCGCCTTGCCCCATGGCAACAATTCCCGGTCCGAGCGGGATGAGCGTGCACATCAGACCCATCATTGGGGCAATCTTGGTCACGAGGTCAGTGCGTGCGACGCGATGGCGATACCGCGCATCGGTCGAACTCACCTCGGTACGCGCAAGCGCGAATAGGTCATCTTCGGGAAGACCCATGTTGGCTACGATCATCCTGAGCGCGTTTTTCTGACTCCGCAAAAGCCCCGTGCCCTCGATGGTCACATGCAGGTCTTCGTATGCCGAATCTTTGATGGCCTTGATGTCGCGCGGCATGTTGGCCTTGAAATGACGGCGTTCAAAGAAGTACTCGGCGATGAGCGAGCCTATGCTATACACTGCGAACAAGATGAGGCCCACAAGCATTATCATGACGGGCAGCATGAGCGCTGCAGCTACATTGCGCATAATTTCTTGCAAATACGGTTCCAGGTTTATCACTTGAGCCTCCTCCTAAAGCTCGCGCCTGTCGCGCCTACGCCTATCGCGAACGTTCCCACGACGGCAGGCAGGGCGAATGGGGAAATAGGGTTCTCGTCATCCCAATCAGGAACATCCGAATTGGTCATGTTCATCATCTGGTACACACGCCAACGCTTTGCAGAACCTACGTCCATGCCGTCAGCCGTCTCGGATTGAACCAGAGGTGCAGCCTCGGCGCTGTCGGACTCACTCGTATCGCTGTCCGCGCTATCTCCGACATCTCCCGGAGAGCCCGTACCGTTACCGCCAACGACGACGTTATCCACATCGGCACCTTGCCCGACACCACCCGATGAGGTTGCGCCTGTTCCGTTTCCGTTATGTCTTGCTGAAGCAGCTCCTCCGCGCTCTGACCCGCTCTTGCGCTCACCACTTTTCTGCTTGGCGTTATCAGGTTTCTTCTGGGTCTTCGGTTTTTCTTTTTCGGGTTCTTCTGGTTTGGCCTCGGGATTAGGGTCGGCTTCTGGTTTCTCGGAACCGGGATCGGAACTTTCAGGTTTGGAATCGGTGGTTCCCGAGGTTTTTGCAGGCTTACCTGATGGAGACTTTTCCGATTCCGTTTTTTCGTCCTTCCCCCCATTTCCACCAGAAGATGGAGCGCCTTTGAGAACAATCGTGATTCCGTGAATGTAATAGATTTGAAAGGACGTATTGGCATCGCCCGACGCCAAGCAGCCGAACACGAGCCTAAAGCGCATGCCTTCGTCAAGCGCAACATTCGGATTAGCTTCGGAGCGGTTCCACTCGAACGAGCTTTGATAAGCGAGCAGTGGCGGCACGATTACGCCACCCGCACGCGAGCCGTTGAGTTCATAGTTCGGGAAATAATAACGCGGACCGCTGAACAGGTACGAATACGAAACCGGATTGTCATAGCCATCCGCCGTACTAAAACGATACTGCAAGACGTCGAGGTCGTCGACCGCCGCCAAACTCACGACATCCTTGAAGAGAAAGCCATCAGCGCTGATGACCCCGAAGCGCTGATCGCTTACGACCGTCGCATCAACATGGCGGCTCGGCAAAAGATCGAGCAGTTCCTCGTACGAGTATTCGACTTCCTTCACGACCTCATCGGGCCGCTCCTCCCATACGACTTTCAGGACGAGCGAATTTGCCGGATTGTACTCGTACACGCCAGTGTCGAGCTGCACGTTTGCGGTATCGCCCACGAGCGCGCCCCCCAAGCCTCCAACAACCGAGCAGGTTACGTAAGCGTTTCCCGAATAGGAACCACAACGCAAGCGGCCTGTTTCCTCATTGATGGTGAAAGCCGATGACGTCGAGATATTCCAAATCACCGTCGAATCCACGCCCTGAGGGTCATAGACGTCCCCCGAACCCGTCGTCTCAACCGTCTGGGTACCATCAACCACGTTGCGCCATGTTACACGCGCATGAAGCTGATGGAACTCGTTCTCCTCGTCGTACACTGTCACGCCGCCCCAGTTTTCGCCGATGGAGTTTCCCTCCTCGTCGAGTATCTCGACAGACTCCACATACTTGCCTTCCTGGCCATCAAAGACAATGGTGACGCTTGCCTGCGGCACGGCATCCCGATACACACGCGGGTCAGCTACCGTCGCTGTGATAACAACTGTGCCGTTTACTCCATGCGGAGTCACGAGCCCTGACGGCGAAACCGTGGCCACCGTATCGTCACTCGAAATCCACGTGAGGTTGAACGAACCGATTGCCGTCGAGCTATCTGCCGTTTGATAGGCAACTCCGGTATCGTCGGTCGAAAGGTAGTAGCCGTTGAGCTGCACCGTTTCGCCAAAATTTTGGATTTGGATTTGGCGGTAAGCGCGCTCGACGATGGGTGCGTCGCCCACGAAATGCGTTACACCATCATCGTCGAGCTTATCCCATTTAAGCAAAAGACGTTTGACGTAATATCCCCCACCGTCTTCGGAATGCTCGCTGCCCTGTTGGGCTTGGGCGGCGGCAACGACCTGCGAGAGCTTCGTGAGATGCTCGCTATCAACGAGCTTACGCTGATCGTCCGTCAAGCCGTCGAGAGCCTCCTGAGCGGCAGTTGCGGCTTCCAGGTCGTCACCTGTGGCATCGGCCGGGTCGGGCAACGAGTCAATAAGAGCGACGACAGCATCAGCTGCCTGCTTGTCTTCTTCAGCTTTGCGTGCCGCCTCTTCTGCCGCTTGCTTTTCGGCTTGCAATGCTTGTTCGGCCGCGGCAGCAACTTCTGAGAGCTTCGTGAGATACGAACCGTCCAATAGCGCCTGCTGGTCAGAGGTCAGAGCATCATAAGCACCCTGGGCTGCCTGGACGCCTTCAACATCAGCTCCCGTTGCGCTGCTCGGCGATGGTAAAGCATCGATTAAAACCGCAACGGCATCAGCAGCCTGCTGATCTTCTGCAGCCTTGCGCGCGGCTTCCTCGGCCGCCTCGATCTCGGCCTGCAAAGCAGCCTGAGCAGCAGACGCAACTTGGGAAAGCTTGTCCACGAGGGCTGCATCGAGCAGCGCTTGCTGGTCGGAAGTCAGTGCATCGTAAGCTTCCTGGGCGGCTTGAGCCGCATTGACGTCAGCACTCGTAGCGTTTGCCAACTCTGGAAGTTGCGCGATAAGCGCAGCGACAGCGTTGGCGGCATCGAGATCCTCTGTTTCTTTCTGCGCTGCTGCTTCTGCCGCTATCGCAACGTCCGAAAGCTTCGTGAAGCGTTCGTTGCCCACAAGCACCTGCTGGTCGTACGTCAAAGTGTTGTAAGCTTCCTGGGCGGCATGGGCGGCTTCAACATCGGCGCTCGTAGCGTAAGCAGGCTCAGGGAGGGCGTCGATCAGCGCGATGACAGCGTCGGCGGCGCGTTGATCTTCCTCGGCCTTGCGTGCAGCCTCCCCATCGTCGAAGGCGTCCTCGCTCTCAACACCGATCTGAACAGGGGTTCCGTCTCCGTCTTTCCAATCAGAAGAACCCTGCGCGTAAGCAGGCAGCGGCATGAGGCCGCACGCTATAACGCCTGCGAGAATCAAACGCAACGTACTGGTAACGATATGTCCATACGCACGTTTCATCAACTCTTGGAACCCTTAGGAGTATATGAGTTACCCAACATCTGGATAACCTCATCGCGATCGACGTCGATGCCGAACATCTTTTTGAAGTATTCTTCGGTCACGTCGACCATATCGACGTCGTAGTACTGCGGATACAGCAGGTTCGCGATCCAGTGGATGCCGATCAGCCTGTTGACTCCCGGCGGACGGTCGCACCATGCCCACGGCTCGTTGGGCATCGCATAGACGCGGTCGGTTTTGACTGCCGTAATCGTCGACCAGTTAGGATTCGTCCGGATGTCGTCGAACGCACCACCGCGCGTGTCCACATCCCATGAGATGATGACCTCGGGATCCCATTTGAGCACCTGCTCGAGCGAAACGTCGGTCATACCGCCACCGTACGTTTCCTCGCATTTGGCGGCACAAAGCGCTCCGCCCTCCAAAAAGCCGAGCATATGCTGGGACGTCTCGGGCTCGGTCTGCAAGCCTTCCGGACCTTCGGCGTAATAGACGGTGATGCGCTCGTCTTGCGGAATGCCCTGAACAACAGAGTGCACGCGTTCGTAGAATTCGCCGCAAAATGTCGCGAGCTCCTCGGCGCGCTCTTCGCGGCCCAGGCAATCGCCCAAGAAACGGAATGCGTCGGGAATTTTGTCAAAGGAGCCGTCAACGAGCAGGCAGGGCTTTTTCGTCTGGTTCTGCAGGTCAATCGCCTCCGAAATGTTTTGCTGGGTCAGCTCGATGCCGCTAATCGAGAACATGATGTCGATGTCCTCCTTGAGCAGCGTCTCGCGATCGATTTCCCCGTTGTTGTGCAGCGTTCCCAGATATTTGAGATCCTTCGTGCCTTCAGGAAGATACTTGAGCTGACGCTCATCAAACTTAGCTGCCGTGCCACCAAGCAACTCAGGTGCAAGACAGGTGATGTATACCTGCGCGAGCGCTGAGGTGAAAAACACGTTCTTAATCTGGTCGGGCGTGGGAATCTCGAGCTCGCGGCCCGCATCGTCGGTTACTGTACGCTTATGCAGGATGGTCGCATCGGCAGCGCTCTGCACGCTTGAGCAGCCTGCAAGGCCGCTTGCCGCCGCGCCACCCGCAAACGTCACGAGCAACCCGCCTGCCACGGCGCGCATAAATGCGCGGCGCGAACATGTCGTAGCTGAGGCAGGGCGCATCTCCTCGTATGTTGGAATCTTCTGCTCCATATGTGTTCCCCTCCCGATGGGAGAAGGGTCAGACCCCTCTCCCGTTTTTGCCTAGCGCTTTCGGAGTGCGCGCTGAGGCCACCCCAGCAAGCACTTCCCGCGCATCCGTGCGGATGACCGGAACGCACACGCGCACCGTTTCCCCACTTTCGACCCGCACATCAGTCACGTACGACTCGGTTCCGTAGATGCGGCGAAGGTTCTCAGTCGTGATAATCTCGTCGGGCGTGCCATCGCCGATGACGCAGCCCGCCTCCATCATGATCACGCGATCGCTGCAGAACAGCGCGTGATCGGGATCATGCGTGACCATGAGCACCGACATACCCATACGCGAGAGCCGGTAGACGCACGAAAGCACGAGCTGCTGATTGCCGAAGTCAAGGCTCGCCGTCGGCTCGTCCATCACGAGCAGATCGGGCTCTTGCGCAAGAGCGCGCGCGATGAGCACGAGCTGCTGCTGACCGCCCGAAAGCTCGGTGTAGACTTGGTCTGCCAGATGTTCGATGGACAGAAGCTGCATCGCTTTGTAGGCGATGACCTGATCTCTGGTCTTCGCCGTTGTGACAGCGCCCGAAAGATAGGGCGTGCGGCCCAAGATGACCACATCGGACACCTTGAACGGGAACGGTGGCGTATGCGCTTGCGGAATATAGGCAAAATGCTGCGCCCGCTCGCGCTCGCTCATCGCATCAAGGGACGTCCCGTCGAGGGATACCGAACCACCGAATGGCTTGATCAGGCCGAGAAGATTCTTGAGTACGGTCGATTTCCCGCAACCATTCGCGCCGATCACGCACACGAATTGTCCGCGCGGGATATCAAAGCTCACGCCATGCACGATTTCCACCGTGCCGTAGCCGGCACGCAGGTCGCGCACCTGCAACATGGGAACGCCCGCCGGCGGTGCCGGCGATTGCGCCGTACCATTCGCG
>CADBQL010000385.1 GCA_902796815.1 uncultured Coriobacteriaceae bacterium
GCTTGCTAGAATCGCAGGCGTCGATGGGCCCGTATTCGTTTTGTGCGCGGCTCCGGGCGAAGGCCTAGCCTTTCTCCCGCCCTATGCACATCGGGTCTTTAGGGGAGGCTGTCCAAGAATAGCCCCAGGGGGAAGGTATCGATGGCACGAAAACGACTTGGCTTCATGCAGTTGACCATCATGTGTGGCTTTAGCCTGTACTATGCGTGGTACCTGATCACGTTCTTCGGAATATTCATGACAGCTCCCACAGAAGCGTCGTTCGCCGAGATGCACCTCGGACAGGTCGCGTTCTTCGGAAGCAGCGTGATTGCGACCATCGTCGTAATCGGACTGTTCCATCATGCCGGAAATGTCGCCATCGGGCATACGAGGTTTCTCTACCTGGCAAGTTTCGTGCCTGGATTGCTCTTGCCACTATTCGTTCTAATCGGCTCGGTTGTAGGCTACCCTCCGCTGCCGGTGTTCTACCTCGCCTGCGTTCTTTCGGGAGCATCGGTGGCAATCGGCTTCATGCTCTGGGAAGACCTCACGACACATTGCTACCTCAACCACGGCGTTCTCGCGCACGGCGCTATTTTCTGCGCGGGAGGAATCGTGTTCCTGACCTGCACGTTCGCACTCTCGTCGATCGGATCGTGCATTGTAGCCATCTTGCTGCTGAGCCTGAGCACAGCCCTGCTCGCGTTCATCATGCCGCGCTGCGACGCGCTCGAGGACAAGCCGGTCGAACCGGTGCGTGCGTATTTCCGCACGACATGGCATATCGATATAGTCGTCGCCGTGATAAACATCGCGTTCGGTTACGCCTTCATGCTGCTCTACCAGCTCGACCAGGCCGTGCTCTTGGCAGCAATGGGCATCGCGATTGCCTGCGACCTGGGCGTTTCGCTCGTCATCGGTCGCGGGAAATGGATCGTGTTCGCAGGCTCCGCGCGCATCTGCGCCGCTTTTGCGTCATGTGCGCTCATCGTACTCGTCCTGCCTGGTCATGCGACCGAAATCATCGCGCTGTGCACGCTCGTCGCGTTCTGGTTCATCTTCCGCACGATGAACGGCGGCGCGCTCACCGACCTCGCGAACCATCACGACTGCTCGGTGCTGTACTGTTCGACACGTGGAAAACTCCCAGCCAACGCCGGCTTCACGATCGGGCTCGCGCTCGGCATCGGCGCGATCGCCTGCGGATCAGCCGACGTCGTGCGCACGTTCGCACCGCTCGGACTCGTCGCGGTTTTCATCCTGACGTCGCTGTTCTTCCTGCCGTTCGACAACGAATCGACCACAGCTGGCTACAAGACGCTCGCGCTCGTGGACATGCACCAATCGCCCGACACGGGGCAGCGCCGCGCATGCGAGACCATCATCGCGCGCTGCAAGCTTTCGCCACGCGAATCGGAAGTGCTCACCTACCTCGTAAAAGGCCGCAACGCCAAGCACATCGCCGAAAAGCTCTTCGTGAGCGAATCAACCGTCAAGACGCACATTTCCAACATCTACCGCAAGGTGGGCGTCCACTCGCAACAAGAGCTGCTCGACCAGCTCGACAGGATGTGAGAATCAGGCGGACTTGTCCTTTGACCTTGTGCAAACGCTAATGAAGTACGATTCCCCTGATCGTAGTCGGAAGCGTTTGAGGAGGCTCCCCAAACGCTTCCTTTTCTAGATATCAGTCCCCAGATTAACTTAGCGGATGAAGTTCGTCCTTAGCGGATGAAGTTCGTCATCTGACCCGGTTCGCGCTCGGGAATGCCGAACTGCTCGCGGCCGAGCGCGATGCTCTTCATGAGAAAGGCCATATTGCGCGCGAGCGTGCGCATCTGCTGCATGCCCTCGGCGTCTTGTGACGCTTCGCCGGGACGGGCACCGTGGATGCCGTTCCAATACTGACCTGCGGCGATGGGCATGCCCGAAATGCCGAAGTACTTGTTGAGCTCGTCCCAGGTAGCCGTTAAGCCGCCGCGGCGTGCGCACGAAATCGCACAACCCACTTTCATCGTCTTGTCGAACGGCGTGCTGTAGAAAAGCCTGTCGAGCAAGCTCACGAGCGTCCCGTTCGCCGATGCGTAGTACACGGGACTCGCAACGACGAGACCGTCGGCCGCTTCGAACTTCGCGGCGACCTCGTTGACGATATCGTCGTCGAA
>CADBQL010000386.1 GCA_902796815.1 uncultured Coriobacteriaceae bacterium
GCCTGCGGGCATAGCCGCTTTTTATGCGCGCGGTCGAAAGGAGGGCGCTCGAAAGGCTCGAGGAGGGGCCCTGCCGGGCGGGGTGCGCGGGGATGTCGGCCGCGACGGCGGCGCGCGAAGTGAGGATCGGTTGGCTTTGCGCATGAATATTGAACGGTTTTTCGCTCATAAGGGCATATCGCTGATAGAATTCTGTCGTATATGTGCATATGAAACGGAAAAGGAGAACAACGTGGCAGGACTTTACACCCCTGAATACAAACCGACTGGCGACGAGATTGCGGTGCTCACGACTTCGCAGGGTACGATTCGCGTGCAGCTTGCCGGCAAAGATGCCCCTATTCATGTGGGGAATTTTGTCGAGCTTTCGAAGAAGGGCTTTTACGATGGGCTCAAGTTCCATCGTTACGTACCTGGCTTCGTTATTCAGGGCGGCTGCCCCAATACGCGCGATATGACGCCTGAAGATGTTGCGCGCGGGCTCAAAGGCCCGCAAGGTCAACCAGGTACGGGTGGCCCTGGCTACCACATCAAGGGCGAGTGGCGTACGAACCCCAACAACGTGCACAATGACGGCACGTTGGCCATGGCCCGTTCGCAGATGCCCGATTCGGCTGGCTCGCAGTTCTACTTCTGCCTTGGCCCCCAGCCGTTCCTGGACACCGACTACACGGTGTTCGGCCAGACCATCGAAGGTCTTGACGTTATCGGCAAGTTGCGCGCCGGTGATGTGATCGAGCATATCGAAATCGAGAATGCCACAGAATAGGTGTTTCTCATCTCCGCTGTACAGGCGGGACTGACATGTCGTAAGAAGGGTTCCTATGAACAACGAACTATTCCAACAAGCTAAAGTAGCCCTGAACATGCGTGATTACAATCGTGCCTACGATTTGTTTTCGCAATGCCTTAACGATGCCGAAAACCCGCCCGTACCGGGTGAGATCGGCCTTATCTATCATCAGATGGGCAACTGTCTCACCAAGCTGAAGAGCTATTACGAGGCCATCGAAGCGTATACGAATTCGGTTGGCGATTCAGCATACGATGCCGTGGGAACGGTTAACTGCAATCTTGGAATGGCTTATGCCGCATCGCGCGATTGGATCAACGCGGTCAAGCATTTTGAAATCGCCGTATCCGATCGCAATTACCCCACGCCGTACAAAGCCTATACTGGTATGGGAAACGCGCTGCTCAAGCAAGGAAAATCAGCAGAAGCAGGCGTGGCGTTCAGGGAGGCGGCCCTTGACGAAGCCAATCCCGATCCCACCAAGGCGCTGCTCAATTTGGGCGTGTGCTTCATGGCGCTCAACCGTCCGGCGGACGCCGTCGCATCGTACGAGAGCGCGTTGCAGTTTGACATGAAGCCCGAAACGCGAAACAAGATGTATGCAAGTTTGGGCCAGGCGTACGTTGCGACGGGTCGAATGGACAAGGCTGTGGAAGCATTTGAATGTGCTATCGCAGACAAGACGTATTTCCTGTCCGATTCGGCAAGCGTCGATTACCAACGTGCGGTCACCGCTGTGGCGCAAGGCAATGCTGAGAATACTCAGGCGCTTCCCGCGGTGGATACGTCAGGACTCGATGTTATTTCCGATGATCTTCCGGGAGCCACGGACCAAAATGCTTACGTAGTCGACAAGCATGCTGTTTCCGAGGATTACTATTTTGCAGATCAGTTTGCCGCTCAGGGCGATCCGACGAACAACGAAGACTATTTTTTTAACGCAACCGACCAGGAGCTCGAGCAGTGGTCGAGAGGCGTTGTCAAACTCGAGCGAAAGCGCAAAAGCGTAGGTCTCAAGATTCTCATAGTCATCATCTTGTTGCTCCTCGCCGCTCTCGGCGCTGGCCTCTATCTCTATATGCAAGGATACGGTTATCCGACGCAGGAGGCCGTGGTCGAGAAGCTGTTCGAGGATCCGGCTTCGACTGATCAGTATGTTGAGGGCTTCAAGGCAGAGGATATCGATTCGGTTGTTGCGATCATCGAGCCGGGTTCGGAGGTCGTTGTCGATGGCGTTGATCGCGATATGACTTCGTCGACTGCATATGCAACCGTCACGCTTCCCGAAGGCGGAAAGGCGAAGTATGAAATCAAGCTCGTTCGCGACCTAATCGGCTGGAAGGTTTCGGCTGCGAGTTTGTACTTTGCAAGTCAGGATGATGCCTCGGCTTCTGTGGATGATGCGCCGAGCGCTTCGGCGAGTGCGGCAAGCGAGGGTTCTGCGAGCGCAAGCTCGGCAAGCGAGGCCTCCGCGAGTGCGAGCTCAGCGTCTGCAAGCAAGAGCTCGGAATCCGAGAGCGCATCGTCTGCGAGCAAGAGCGCGACGTCGGCGTAAATCTGGTGGTTATGATGAGTCGCGCCCCTGGGGCGTGGCTCCTTGCGGCGGGCAGGGGGTCAGAACCTCTGCCCTTTTTTTATGCAATGAGTCATGCCCCAGGGGCGCGACTCATTCCAGGGGCGCGGCTCATCAATCGAATAGCGAAAGCTGGTTGTTCGTTGTCGTGTTGGCGTTGCGGGCGGGGTGGGCGGAGCGGTTGCGTTCTGCGGTGCGCACGAGCTCGAATATGTGGCGGTCGGCAAGTTGGGCAAGCTCGTTACGATCGCCTTGGAGCCAAGTCTCGATTTCCTCAAAGCGAAGCACAAGTGGCATCCTGCTATGTACAGGTGCAACGTGCTTGTTCGGTTCAGTGGTCACGACGGAAAGCTTGCCTTGCTCGCAGACGCTTGCGAGCAGGCAGGGGCTGCCGTCAGGCATCGCGAATTCGTACGCACGAGGCTTAGTGCTCGCAATGCCAGAATCGCCGATAGCGCCGATGTCGGAGGCAATGTCGGCTTTGGCGGCAAGATTGCTATTCGCTACGTTGTCGAGTGCATGAACGGTGTTTGCTTCAAAAAACGTTGCAGCTGGCAAGATACAGCGTCCTTCGCGTATCGCGCGCTGCCATATGCGGCTATTGCCCAAGGCAGATTCGATGCGCGTGTTGAAGATGAGCTTTTTGCTCCAAGGTGGTTGCAATCCCCAGGTCATCGTTGCGATGTCGACTTCGTTGCCCGTTGGGATAATCGCTTCAACTATGCTGTCTGGCCGCGCCTGCGCGCGCGGCTCGTCTGTGCCGTTTGGAATGGTAGAGTTTTTCCGCTGCGTCTGGATATCTTCGATCAGCTGCACGATTTCCTCGCGCGTCAAAACGGTGAAACGACCGCACATGCACGCCTCCATTTCTCGTGAGACAATACGTGCCAAAAGCTATTGCCTCGTGAGACAATAGCAAAAAACCGTCATCTCGCAAGAATCGGAATGCATGAAACGTGTTGCTTATATCATTTGGCAGGTGCTGTGGGGCTTTCCTCAAACGTGCGTGGGGCTTGCCGTGTTGGCGGCCCATGCTCGCGAGCGGCATTTTATGTACCATGGGGCGCTCGTGACGGTTTGGAAGATAAGGGCGGGGCTTTCGCTCGGGCCGTTCGTGTTCTTGAACGAATATGAAGACATCGGCATCGACGAACGCCTGCTTGTGCACGAGTATGGCCACACGATACAGTCGCTCATCTTAGGACCGCTCTACCTCATCGTAATTGGCATTCCATCAGTTCTTTGGATGAAAACGCCAGCGTTTAGGCGCCGGCGCCGCGCGCAAGAGCGCTCTTACTATTCGTTCTACACCGAGCGTTGGGCTAACTATCTGGGGGAGCGCGCGCTCGGACGGCCTTCGATGGGCCAGGCGCTCATCGACTGACGTCGAGTGAGCCGTGAGGGTAAATTGGCTGCTCTGTCCAGCATGCTTAAATAATAGTGACGTACGACTTGTTTTTGCCCGGTTCTCTGATAGGGTTCTAAGCGGCAGAGCTTTGTAGAATGTGGAACCCGCCGATTAGAAAAGAGGTTATCGTGAATAGGAATGACAAGGTGCTGGTAAAACGCAATGGCGCGATAGCGGTGATGGTGTGCTTGCTGGCAAGCTTGTGCGCGGTGTGTCTGCTCGGCGCGCAACCTGCATGGGCTTTGAAGGCGGGGAGTGTGAACGATGTGCAAGTCGGTCAGACGTTTAAGGTCAATGGCTCACTGTACAAGGTGACGGAAGCGAAAGCGGGCGACCTTCCCGAAGTTAAGCTCGTTAAATACGGCTCGACGAACAGGAAGCCGGTTGTGAACGTAGTGAAGTACAAGGGGCAGAAGTTTGAAGTTGACTTGATTGGCAAAGGCGCGTTCAATACGGTCAAAGGGCGCAAGATTGTTGCGGTGACGATCGGGGGACATGTTGACAGAATCTGCTCGAAGGCTTTCTACGGCTGCTCCAAGCTCAAGATTATCAACATGCGCAAGAGCGATGTGATCGACATCGATCGGGAATCGGGGAAGTATTCCATCGACAAGGTCAACATCGGCTCGAAAGCGTTTGCCAAAGCCGGAAAGGCGCGGGTCATCGTGCGGTGCGGAAAGAACTGCGTGACGTATCGCAAGCTGTTTAAAAAGGCGTTGGCGAAGAGGGGCCTTCGCAAAGACGCCGTAATCGTCAAGTAATCACATCGGCTGATCGATGAGTTTTGCCCCTGGGGCAAAACTCATTGGCATCTTCTGGGGTCTTACAAGTAAAGTTGCGGGAGATGCGTTTCATCATCAAATTATGAAAACGGAAGCGTAACTGCGCTCATTGAACTGCCCTCGGGCGCGGTATAATCGTCGTCAAGGTAATTTCGACTGATAGGAGCGAACATGGCGTCTCAGGATATTGTCCAACAATTGGTCAACAGCGTGGTTTCGAACCCGGACCTCATGAACAGCCTCGCCGAGCATCCGTACTCGACGGTTCGCGAGGCGACGGGGCAAGAGGAAGTTTCGCGCGATGACGTGAGCCAGGCGCTGGCAGCATTCTCGGCGCTCGCGAACGGCCAGCAGGTCGATTTTGGTAATCTTGCGAGTATCGCCTCAGGCCTGCTTGCCGACAACGGCGGAAGTGCCCACGCGATGGCACAGTCCCTGTTCGGTCCTCAGATCGCTGAATCGAATTCGGCGAGCGCGGCCGATCCCATCTCCGATATGATCGCCATGCTTTCGAAGGTCGACTTCGCCAAGGGCATTGCCGGCGTCGACCTGAGTGACGGTCTCGATTTTGGTGACGTGCTCGGTTTTGCTGGCGCCATCCTCGGCGGTAATAAGTAATTTGCCTTTGCACAGAGGTACGTGGGAAGGTCTCACGTGAATCAAAAGGGCGCTTGCGAAAGCAGGCGCCCTTTTCTATGCGACAGCAGGCATCCGCCCAGCCGCGACTGGGCGGATGCTGGGCCCCTGTCCCAATATCTCGTGGGTGGACACGAGCAATCCCCAAGCGCATTCACATGCGCTTCACAGCGGTTGCGACTACTGTGGAATTTGGCGAATACGACCGATGAGAACAGGGATGTAGCCTTTCTGACATGCTAATATGTAAAGCTACTTTGAACAGCAATTTTGGACCCAAAGGGGTTTGTACATATGTCCATTTTCGATAGTTTTAAAGGCTTGACTGGAAACAGGTCGGCTGATATGGCCATTGACCTGGGAACAGCTAATACACTCATTGCGATATCGGGTGAGGGCATCGTCGTCAATGAGCCATCGGTTGTGGCGATTGAGAAAAGCTCGCACCGCGTGCTCGCCGTTGGTCACGAAGCCAAGAACATGATCAACCATACGCCCGATGCTTTCTCGGCGGAGCATCCGCTCAAGGATGGCGTCATCGCCGATTACGATGTCACCGAAGCCATGATTTCGGCTTTTATCAACAAAGCGGCGCCGCGCAAGTATCCTTGGCAGTCCAAGCCGCGCATCGTCATCTGCATTCCGTGCGGCGCGACATCGGTTGAGAAGCGTGCCGTGTTCGAGGCGGCTATCCAGGCGGGCGCACGCCAGGCCTACCTCATCGAGGAGCCCATGGCAGCTGCGATGGGAGCGGATTTGCCTGTTACCGAGCCGACCGGCTCCATGGTTGTCGACATCGGCGGCGGTACGACTGAGGTGGCGGTTATTTCGCTTGGTGGTATCGTGACGTCGTCCAGCCTGCGTTTGGCGGGCAACAAAATGGACGAGGCGATTCTGATGCACCTGCGCGACTTGCTTGGCATCAAGATCGGTGAGCGTACAGCCGAGGTAATCAAGATCAAGATAGGTTCCATTCTGCCTTTTGAGGATGGACGCGAGCGCGATATGATTATTTCTGGCCAAGACATGATTACTGAACAGCCTAAGGAGGTCACGATCCAATCCGAGGACGTGCGCGAGGCGCTTATCGAGCCATGCGAGGACATGGTGCTTTCGATTAAGGAGACGTTCAAGAAAACCAATCCCGACTTGGCGAGTGACATCATCCAGAACGGCATCTTGCTTACCGGGGGCGGTGGTTTGCTTTCGGGTTTGGATCGCTATCTGACAGATAAGCTCGAGATTCCCGTTTGGGTGAGCGAAACAGCGCTCACGAATGTCGTCACAGGCTGCCTGAAGGTGCTTGAGACGCCTACAGCGCTGCGTCAGACGCTCATGAGGTCGAAATAAGGGCGACCTATGCCGTTCAATGCTCAACAGAGCGCATCGTCATTTCCGCACGCCGTTGTGCTCGCCGTGCTGCTCATCGTATCGCTCGTGCTGTTCGTCGTGTACGGCCAGGAGGGCGAAGACGGCGCATTGCACAAGGCGCAGTCAGGCGTCATGGGCGTGACGGGTCAGGTGGCTGGCGCAAGCGCAGGTCTCGGGGCTGCGACATCGGGCGCCTCGAGCTCGCTTGAGGATGCGACTGCCAATCCGACGACGCTTTCGGGTTTGCGCGACCAAAACGACGAGTTGCGTTCCCTTTTAGCCGAAGCCGAGGAGTACCGGCAGGAAAACGAGCGTCTTCGGGGCTTGCTCGATATGAAGCAGGTGTCTGGTGCGACGGGGCCAGTTGCGCGTGTGATTGGGCGCTCGACAAATGCGTGGGACCAGTCCATCACAATCGATATCGGCTCGGCGGAAGGCGTAACGAGCGGCATGACGGTTATGGGTTCGAGTGGCGTCATCGGTCAGGTTTCTCGTGCTTTTGAGAAAACGGCAACGGTGCGTTTGCTCACCGATCCCAATTCGGGTGCTGCAGTCATGGTGCAATCGAGTCGTGCGAATGGCATCGTGCGAGGGTCGCTGAACGGCCTTTTGTATTTGGAGGATTTTGATGAAGATCAACTACCCGTTGAAGGCGATGTGATTTTGACTTCGGGTTTAGGCGGCAGCTACGAGCGCGGTCTCATCGTTGGCGCCGTTGCGAGCGTTGGCGACACATCGGCAGGAGCGATGCCTACGATTGTGGTCAACCCGAATGCGAGTGCAGTCATGCTCGAAGAGGTCATTGTCGTGTTCAAGGCGTCACAGAGCACGCAAGCGGGTTCGACAAACTCATCGTCAAACTCGAGTGCGTCGTCAGCTAGGACCAGCGAGCAGAGTCAGGCTTCAAGCGGTGATGCGGAATCGGCATCTGACGAGGAGGCGCTCGACGAGGAATATGGCGAGGTCTCGGATGAGGATGCAGAAGCGGTCTCAGACGAAGCCTATGGCGACAGCCAAGATGCTGATTATGATGAAAGCTACGACGAGGGTTACGATGCGGGTCAAGATGACGGCACGGATGAGGGCGTCGACGATGGCTCGTACGAAGAAGTGCAGGAAGCCGAATAGTAACAGGAATGGCAAGCTCGGCTCATGTGTCGGGTTAACGGAGGATGCGGAAGCTTCGTGATAACAAGAGAGCACATTATCTTGATCGTTGCGGCGCTGGTTGCAGTGCTGCTCCAGCTGTTCCTTGCGCCGCACATTGGCCTGGGTTTTGCCGTTCCCAACTTCATTCTGGCGTTTTGCATGGCTCTCGCGGTAGCGCGTCCTTCGACGTACGGATATTTCCTATCGTTCGTGCTCGGCCTCCTGTTCGATTTCGTGGGAGGCGGTCCGCTCGGAGCGATGGCGTTTTCGCTCACTGCGTTTTCGACGCTTGCCTCACGCGCATTCGCACGCGTGGACAACGACTCGTTGTTCATGGCGTTTGCCGTGATGGCAGTAGGTGTTCTGCTCGCTAACATCTCGTATGGCATCTTCATGCTCGTTGGCGGTTATAGCGGCTCGTTTGTCGATGCTATTGCCTACCGGATTTTGCCGTGTTTCGTCTATGATTTCGTGCTTTCGATAATCGCCTATATGGTGGTGGCTCGGTTTGCGAAGCCGGCAGGCGTCGTGCGCACCGAGTTGACCCAGCTTCGTTAAGGGGCCGCCATGCTCATCGCGGTTATTGCAGCTATTATCACGCTTCTTGCGGCAATCGCCGGCATCGTGGCGTTTTTCATGATTCGCGCCCGGCGTCGGGGGGATGCCCCTGACGCGCGTGGACTTGGGCGCGATCGTGTGAATTCAATCGACAGCATGGGCATTCTCTCAGCAGGCGGAAAAGGGGAGTCGTCCCACGCTGCGCGTCGCGAGCATCCCACGACTGCGCCCGCCGAAACGACGACTGGCCGTCCCAGCGAAGCGCTCCATTCCCGATTTGTTGCCGTCGGCGTATTAGCAGCCGCCGTGTTCGGGTCCCTTTCGACGAAACTATGGAGTATGCAGGTTCTTGGCTCGGGTGAGTACAAAGACGAGGCTTTGCAAAATAAGTATACAAATGTGGCCACGCCAGCGCCGCGCGGTCTGGTCTACGACTCGGATGGCGTCTTGCTCGTCAACAATCGCACGACGTTGACAGTGCTCGCCGATGCGTCGGTGGCTGACGATCACGATGTGGTCTTGCGTCTCTCGTCGGTGCTTGGCATCCCGTTCAATATCGTCAAAGCCCGTATTAAGGATCAGAGTTCGGGCGCGCAAAGCCAGCGAGTCGTAGCCGAAGACGCTCGTCAGCGAGATATCGCCTTTATCGCCGAGCACTCAGATGCGTTTGAGGGCGTGACGGTGCAGCAGCGAACCGTGCGTGATTATCCGTACGGTGCGTTAGCGGCGCACATCTTGGGCTATACGGGCCCGGTTTCGGAAGACGAGCTTGCCAACGTGCCCGAAAACCGCACAATCGAGCTGGGCGACACCGTGGGCAAAAGCGGTATCGAAGCCTATTACGACAACGTGCTGGCAGGCGAACACGGCCAACGTCGTGTCATTGCCGACTCGCAGGGGCGCGTTGTGGAAGTCGAGAGCGAAACGCCCGCGAAGCGTGGCAGCGACGTGTACCTGACCATAAAGGCGCCCATCCAATATGTTGCCGAGACGCAGCTCGCCGAGCTCATCGCTCCTGACAACGTCATCGGGCAGGGCAAGGGCGTCGGTGGAGCAGTTGTGGCCATGGATGTGTCCGATGGAAGCATAATCGCGATGGCCAGCTATCCAACGTTTGAGCCCGAGACGTTCACCGGTGGTATTTCACAGGACGTGTGGGATCTGTACTCGACGGACGAGAGCTACTA
>CADBQL010000387.1 GCA_902796815.1 uncultured Coriobacteriaceae bacterium
CGCCTCGTCGGCCTCGATTTCCTGCTGAAAAGCCTCTTCAGCAATGTCCGCCAAGCTGCGCAGGGTTTCGTCGTTCGTGATTTCGGTCATGAGCACTCCTTTGCTTTGCGTACATACTACCCGAATCCAAGACCCGATTCCCTCCGAGACGGCAATGAGTTTTGCCCCTGGGGCACGACTCATCGGATGAGCTTTGCCCCAGGGGCACGACTCATTGTGCAGGTGGCAAGCTCGATCGGTGCTCTGAACTGGGAAATGAGCAGCGCCCCAGGGGCAAAACTCATTATGTTTTTTCGCACTTTGCACCCCCGCCAGACGAATGAGCATGCGATAATCTGCGCATGTTTACGCGGTTGCACATACAGAATCGCACTACTAACTCACCTGGTGCAACGTCCGAGCCGTTGAATATTGGTGCTCGGGTTATTCAGCGTGCGCCTTTATTCCGTCGAACAGCTCATCGCATACCGAGAAGCGCCTATGCCGGTGTGACGTTTTTCGCGGTATTCGTTGTTTTCGCCTGCTTGTTCGGCGCCCAATCGAATCTGCTCGGACTTTTCTCGACGCCGCAACCGAACGCTATCCAGCAATCCGCGCTGCATGATTTGAGCTCTTTGGCTACAGCCAGCAATGGCGCTACAGAAAACGGTCCGACCAATCAAAGCAACAAGGATACTGCCGACCCTTCCAAAAACATCGCAACTCCAACAGCCGGTAAGGCGACGGAAAACTCCGATGACGCTCTTAACGAGGACCCTTACGAACAGGGCATGGCGCTCATTCGCTTTAAGCCAGACGTCGATCCGCATGAGGCGATAGACGATCTTTCGCGCACGAGCGGAATTGAAAACCTCGAGCTTGGAAACACTGCTGACGACTACGTTGAGGTCAAGTTCCCGGCAACCATCTCGGTCAAAGACGCAATCGAGCTGTGCGCTCGCTCAGAATACGTCGATGCTGCTCAGCCCAATTTTCGTTACTATCTTATGGATGGGGACGAGGCGGATACCGAAGGCGGCCTTGCAGCTGGCGCCCTACCTGCGAACGGTGATACGATTAGCGGCCCAGACCCAGCTCCCAAGCCAATCACGCTCAACGACGGATACGCATCTGACCAATGGGCGCTCGAAAGCATCCACGCTTACGAGGCATGGCAAACAGCGCGCGGCGATAGCCCCAAAAACGGAAAGCAGCCCGTGACCGTCGCGGTAATCGACAACATTATCGACACCGATCATCCTGATTTGAAAAACAACGTGGTCGCACCTTATAACGCTGTAAGTGGCATCGCCGGAGATGACGTCGCCGGAAAGAGCTACGAAAAATCAAATCGCGATCATGGAACGCACGTCGCAGGCATCGTCGCAGCTCAAGCTAATAATACAATCGGCTGTGCAGGTGTTTCTCACAATGCGCGCGTGATGCCCATACGGGCGGCAACCGACAGCGGCGGTTTCACCACGAGCGCATTAGTTCGAGCATTTGCCTACGCAATGCAAAACCGGCAGGCATACAACGTGCGCGTCATCAACTTAAGTGTCGGCGCCCCCATGAGCTCGAATGATTGGATGAAGGGCGATGATGCTATTCTTTCCAAAATCGATGAGGCATGGGACGCAGGCATTGTCACCGTTACTGCGGCCTGCAATGCCGGAATATACTCTTCGAGCTACGTAGACGTACCGTTTTCATGCTACCCAGGCGATTACGACAAATGTGTCAATGTTATTAGTCTTTGCCAAAGCACTAATGGGCCAGCGAAGGCATCGACCTCTAACTACAACACCACTGGGACAACGTCAAAAGACATATCAGCTCCTGGAGCGGATATCAAAAGCACGATCAAAAACTCGGACTATGGCCTCAAGGGGGGCACATCCATGGCGGCCCCATGCGTTGCCGGCGTACTCGCCTTGGAGCTCACGGCACACCCAGAGCTGGCACCTCAAGAAGCGGTCGATCGGCTCTACGCATCGGCTATTGATTTGGGCAAAGCTGGATTCGACGAGCTCTTCGGTTATGGCGAAGTGGACGCTCGAGTGGTCAATTTCCAAAGCGCTGTCACAATTGCGGGACCAAGCGCCATCGCAGTTGGAGACGAGCAAGCGTACGTACTCAACCCGGCACAACCTGGTGGATGGAACTGGACGTGTAGCGATATCAATACGGCTAGCTTATCCGCCAAAGGCAGCAACGCTTCAATAAAAGGAATAAAACCTGGTCAAATCATCGTTTCAGCTCAATCCACCAATGACGGCGATGAACGAATCGCCCGTGCGGCCATCTCGGTTTTCGATACGGCCATCACGGGAAAGACAAGCCTCGATACCGGACAGACATCAGCTTTAACACTTTCAAGCTCTAACCCGATAGCCCCGTGGACATGGAAGAGCAGCAATGCGAGCATAGCGAGCGTCGGCGCTTCGACAGGCGTTGTGACGGCGCATGCAGCCGGAGCGGCTACCATCACCGTCACGCTCAACAGCTGCCCAAGCGTGAGGGGAAGCATTACGGTCACCGTAAATGGTTCTAGCAATTCGCAGCAGGGCGCCGGTGAAGAATCGTCGACGCCTCCCACAACGATACCTGCAACAAACGATCAGACAGCTTCAGGTTCATCAAGCACGCAATCGTCGAGCGGGACCTCAACCAAACCGACCCAGGCAACGACCACCACAACCTCCTCAAGCGGATCGACCAGCAAGTCCGCCCAAACCACGGCACCCTCTTCAACAACTCGAACAAGCAGCACTGCCACCTCTCCAAAGCCGACGGCGAGCGCCAGCACCACCAAGGCCACAACCATTGTGCGCAAAGTCAATATTTCCAAAGCATCTGCCTCGTTTTCCAAAGGCTACGTGTACAGCGGCGAGCTCATCAAGCTCAGAAATCTGAAGCTCACCTATGGCGGAAAGACGCTCAAACTCGGACGCGACTACACGGTGAGCTACAAGAACAACAGGAAGGCCGGCAAGGCAACCGCGGTCATTGCAGGCAAGGGAAGCTACACGTCGACGAAGACGTTGCAATTCACCATCTCGCGAGCAAAAAACACACTCGCAATCAAGACAAAGAGAAAGACCGTTTCGATTTCGGCCTCACGCGTTGAAACCGCGAGGCGTACGATTGCGCGCAAGAAGGCTTTCGTTATCACCAAGCACCGCGGCGAGATGTCGTTTAAAAAGATCAGGGGTTCAAAATACCTTGGCATCAAAAAGTCAACTGGAACGATTATCGTGAAGAAGGGCACCCCGCGTGGCGTCTACGCCGTTAGAATCAAAGTCCGTGCCGCCGGCACCGCCAACTACAAGCCTGCCGCCCTTTACAAAACGGTCAAAGTCCGTGTGAAATAGCTACGATATAAGCTTAAACCTTGCCAATCCAACACGCTTCCTTTATCGCCTCCAGCGCTTGTCGGAAGCAGGATAAGTTAGCCACGCAACGCCAATCGAGGCGACAATGCACGCCATCACCAGCGAGAGCGTCACCGTAAAGCCGAGCGAATCGTTCGTAATGCCCCACAATACAGCGGCAACCCCGATGCCAACATCCAACAGAAGGAAAAACAGCCCGTTTGCGGCACCCCATCTCTCTACAGGCGAGTTTTTTACCGAAACGGCTTGGTTGACAGGCGAAACTATCCCTAAGCACAGCCCGTAGAACACCCCGGCAAAATAGTACAACCCGTTGCGCAATCCTTCGCCGATTCCCGCCTGACCAGCTGCTATGAGCACAATGCAATACATAATGCCAGCAAGCGCCGCAATCGTGTGCAATTTGAATGCGGGCGTACGGTCCATAAACGAACGCGACGAAACCCTGACGGCGATCATGGCAATTGCCGAAATCGTATAGAACGTTCCGGCGGCGGGAACTCCGAGGCTCGTGCCATAGAGTCCCGTAAAAAAGATTCCGAACCCGAACGCTGGGCATATAACCATGTTGGGCAAAGCGCCTGCGAGAGCTTTTGGCTCAAAAACGCTGTCCCGAAGGCGCCTCTTAGCTGCAACGTCTCCCCCATCGTGCGCATCGAGAGTTTTTTCGCGCTGCTCGACGATACGCCTGAACGTAGCTGTTCTGGGCAACCGATTCACATTGTGCTCATAGCGGCAGAAAAACGATATCACGAAAATTGCTATCGCAAACAAGCTTAATCCCCAGAACAGGTTTTCGAGAGGGTCCGTCGCGACGAGAAAAAGGGCGAGCGCAGGGCCAAACGACATCGCGATGGCCTGGCCAAGCCCATAGTAGCCGATACCTTCGCCCAAGCGCTCAGCTGGAAGCACGTCAGCTGCTGCCGTTGCGGAAGCAGTCGTGACGGCAGCGAACCCTACCCCTTGAAGGGTCCGCCAAAGCACGAAGAACCCAAGGTCGGGAAGCAACGCAGCACCGAGCGTCCCGCAAAGCAGAATGACGGCTCCGACCGTGATAACGATAATGCGACCCTTCAAATCGACAATCGGGCCGCATACGATACGCACGCTCGCCGCAGCGGCCGAAAAGACCGCCGCGCCGACGCCCGCAAGCGTCGCCGTTGCACCGCGTTGCGCCAGGTAAACTGATGTTCCAGCATTCAGGCCCTGCCCAACCGTAAAGCAAAACAATGTCATGACTACAATGCCGATGAACACAGGTGTCCAAAGTCGCGACCGTTGCTTTTCGTTGTTTTCGAGATGTTGCATGGGGCAATTGTACCTCACGAAATCAGGCGAACAACCGGGGAGAAAATAAGTCATGCCCCAGGGGCGAGACTCATCGAGGCAATCGGCCCTTCGAGCGAGTCGCGCCCCAGGGGCGTGGTTCGTTACAGATGGATGAAGGCTTGCCTGCCCCTTTCCCCAAAGAAAAACGCTTATAATGAGGAGCACTTCATATAGTCGAAAGGATTGCCATCCACATGGATATCGCCATCGTCGCGCAGTTCGCCCTGGCCACACTGATGCCCGTAGCGGCATGCGTAATACTTGCGCTACTAAGAAAGCGTACAAGCGTAGCTCACATTTCCGAAAGAAGCTGGCAGGTAGTCGTAGGCATCGTATTCGGCCTCATCGCCATCTACGGCACCGAGGCAGGCGTTCCCCTGAACGGCGCGATGATGAACGTGCGCGATGCCGCCCCATTAGCCGCAGGCTTGTTCTTCGGAGGACCGGCCGGCATCATCGCAGGCCTTATCGGCGGAATCGAGCGCTGGCTCGCGGTGATGTGGGGCGTGGGCGAGTTTACCCGTCTGGCATGCAGCTTGGGCACTATCTTCGCCGGCGCATATGCGGCGGTGCTTCGCAAGTACGTCTTCAACTACCACATTCCCACCTTGGCGTTCGCCTTTTCCACGGGCATCGTTGCCGAAGTGATGCACCTGATGCTTGTGTTCGTCACGAACCTTGACCAGTCGACAAGAGCGTTCGAAATCGTGCAGGTCTGTTCGATCCCCATGACCATCTGCGTCGGCCTATCCACGATGCTCTCCTCCTTTTCGCTTCTGCTGCTGAACCGTCAACCCCTCATCACGCCAGCTGGCAAGCGAAACGTCGTGCGAATCTTGCATAACCGCATGCTCATCGCTATCGTGGTGGCGTTCTTCATCACCGTGGGCTTCACGGCCATCGTGCAAACGAACCGTTCCCTTTCCGAAACTAACGAGCTACTGGACTTGAGCATCCAAGATGTTGAGGATGACATCGTCGATGCGTCGGACGCAAACTTACTCGAAATCACGAATCACGCCTCAGCCGCTATTCGCACAGCAAAATCCGCAACCAACGAACGATGCGCCCAATTGGCTGCAGAGCTCGACGTCGCCGAAATCAACGTAGTGGATGAAAACGGCATCATCGTAGCAACCAACATCCCGGATTTCGTGGGTTTTGACATGAGCTCAGGCGAGCAAGCGGCAGCGTTTCTCGTGCTGCTCCCGGGTGGTAGCGAAAAGCAACTCATACAGAGC
>CADBQL010000388.1 GCA_902796815.1 uncultured Coriobacteriaceae bacterium
CCAACCTTGACAACCTCGGACGGATGGTTGACATGGTTCCAAGAAAGCTCGGAAATGTGCACCAGACCGTCGATGCCGCCCAGATCCACGAATGCGCCGAAGTCGACGATCGAGGAGACGGCGCCCTTGAGGCGCATGCCCTTGGTGAGCTTGGCCAAAATCTCGGCACGCTCGTTCTTGCGGCCTTCCTCAAGCAGCACGCGGCGCGAAAGCACGACGTTGTTGCGGTTGCGGTCCATCTCGATGATGCGGGCTTCGAGCTCGGTGCCCAAGTACATGTCGAGATCCTTGACGCGGCGCAGGTCGACGAGCGATGCCGGCAGGAAGCCGCGCAGCCCGATATCGATGATGAGGCCGCCCTTGACGACTTCGATGACCTCGCCCACGACCGGCTCGCCAGCCTTGAACTTCTCTTCCACCGAAATCC
The DNA here is from genome assembly GCA_902796815.1 of uncultured Coriobacteriaceae bacterium. Lineage (GTDB taxonomy): Bacteria > Actinomycetota > Coriobacteriia > Coriobacteriales > Eggerthellaceae > UBA9715. The sequence goes on from CADBQL010000388.1 coordinate 428, forward strand.
AAGAGCGCTCGTACTCAGCGCGCTTCTTCGAGAGAATCAGGCGACCGTCCTTGTCTTCCTTCTGCATGACGAGCGCCTCGACCTTGTCGCCAACCTCAACCAGGTCAGCCGGATCGGCGTCCTTGCGAATCGAAAGCTCACGTACGGGAATAACGCCCTCGGACTTGAACCCAATGTCAACCAGAACCTCGTCGCGCTCGATCTTTACGATCGTGCCGTCAACCAGGTCACCCTCGTCGAACTCAGTCAGGGTGCCATCGATCATCTGATTCATCTGCTCATCGCTGATGTCGTCGAAATCGATGACGCTGGGATTTTTAATCTCGGTCAAAACGGACCCCTTTCGTTGTCGGGACCCGTCAACATGATCGTTCAGCAGTTCACCATGTTCGCTTTCGCGATGCGCTCGCAAAGGCGGCCGCGTAACAAACATGTCTCGGGGGCCAATATTCACTTACCTGCGCTTTTGCAGGTCATCGCAGTATAACATGGGTGATTGCCCGTGTTTTTATGATTTCTGCTCCTGCGCGTTTTCTGCACAGATACACACTTGGCGCCACGGTCTAAGCTGCAAAATAAGTAGCTTTTTGTCCAAGGAAAAACGAGATGAAATGGGTCGGTGTCTGCTCCAAGCAAAAGACGACTCATTGGCAATGCGATTCAAACGCGAGCAAACGCAAAGGCGGCCTCACACGAGGCCGCCCGTTACGCTGGTTGATTGTCCAAGATGCTACGCGATGACGAGGTCTGCGATACGCTTATTCGTGTTCTTCGTGGTCTTCCACTTGTACGTCCAACGCTCGCCTGCCTTGGTGTTCACCTTGGCGCTCTTGACGAGCTTGGAGTTAGACCAGACCCACTGGTACTGGCCGGTGTATTTGCCGGTCGTCTTGTCGAGCTTGGCGTACTCGTTGTACATTCTGACTTTTACATTGGCCCATTTTCCGAATACGAACTTGTTCGTGCTGATCTTGACGAACGGACGCACGGTCACATGATAGGGATACTTATCGCCCCAATGGCGGGTCCATGTCACGTACGAATTCTTGCTCTGAGCAAGGCGGTAGAAAACGTGCTTCTTTCCCGCCGTGTCGAACCACCAGAACCTAATCTGCACGCCATCGGTGTTAAAGGACGGATCGCCCCACTTCAGCTTGAGGAAATGCTGGTGATTTTTGGCCTTGGAGTTGTAGACAGACCATACTTTTGCGGTCGGCATGGAGGGCTTCTTTACGATTTCCTTCATACGAATCTTATAGGGGACGTACACGTAGGTGGACTGACCGCGCTCTTCGTTGTATTCGCCGTTAACGACACCAGTCTGAACGAAACCGCTTGTGTCAACTACGAAGCGCCAGAGCTCAACGTAATACGTCGAATTTGGCGTGAGGTTGCGGAAAACCCAGTTCCTGGTAACAGCGCTGCCGGACGGGGTCTCGGAACCAACCTTGACGTTGGCGATACGGTGATGCGAGTTGTTGTAAATCGTCGCATAAATCAGCTGACCAGCATACGATTTTATCGTCAGCTTATACCTTGAGTCACGACGAGCGCTCGTCTTGAACTTATAGAAGCTATTGTCGCAAGCTTCGTTGAACGCGGTCTTGTTCGTCGATGCCAAGGTCGAATCGGTCAGCGGCAAATCCGTTGCGGTATTGAATACGGTTCCGGCCGTGATTTTCAGATCCTTCGCATCAGCCTGCTGCGGCATCGTGGCGGCGATTGCACAACCGATGGCAAGCAAACACACGGCGAGCAATGCCACGGGTTTTTGCAGTACTCGAGTCATGTCGTCCTCCTCTTCATTGGACAAAATCAGCATTGATTTTACCACGCTATCGAACGGAGCTTCAAATTGCCGCTGAGAGCCTACACAGACAAAAGCCCAGCACAGCGATATAAGGCACAGTAAAGCCAGCACATCATATGCGAGGAGTTCGATGCGGCTGTACCTCATGTTGTATCAACTCGCTTCCTCGCCGACAAACGTCTCATGCGAGGATAGTCATGCGAGGTTCCACTTTTTCTTCATAATGAGTTTTGCCCCTGGGGCGCGACTCACTGCCCCTGGGGCGCGACTCACTACAGCGATTCGCGAACGGTGCGCGCAATGCCTGAAGCATCGAGGCCGAGCTCGGCGAGGAGCGCATCCGTCTTTCCGTGCAAAACGAACTGGTCAGGGATCCCCAGAAGCTTTACCGGCGCTGAAAGGCCACGTGATGCGAGCACCTCGAGCACTGCCGAGCCTGCACCGCCCGCTACAACACCGTTTTCAATCGTAACGACAAGGCGCGTTTCCGCAGCGCGCGCAATGGCCTCTTCGTCAAGCGGCTTAACCCAGCGCATATCGACGACACGTGCATCAACGCCCTCGTCGGCCAGCATTTCGGCCGCTTGCAATGCAGCGCCTACGCGATCGCCAAACGCGAGCAATGCCACATCGTCGCCTTCACGCATCTCGCGCGATTTTCCACACGCAAACATGGCAGAGGTCTCAGGCACCTCAACGCCTGCGCCGGCTCCTCGCGGATAGCGTATAGCCACTGGCCCTGGTGTGTTGAGCGCCGTATGCAAGGCGAAAACAAGCTCCGCCTCATTGGACGGCGCAAGCATCTTCATATTGGGTATCATCCTGCAATAAACCAGGTCAAACATGCCATGATGCGTAGGCCCGTCATCGCCGACGAGCCCAGCGCGATCGATCGCGAACACAACATCACAAGATGGAAGCGCGCAATTGACAATCATCTGGTCAAACGCACGTTGCAAGAACGTCGAATAGATAGCGACGACCGGCTTGCGCCCGCCGAGCGCCAAGCCCGCCGCCATACCCACGGCGTTTTCCTCGGCTATGCCCACGTCAACAAAGCGGTCGGGAAACTCCTCGGAAAACCGCTCAACACCCGTGCCCGTACGCATGCCCGCCGTAATGGCCACGATGCGCTCGTCGGCGCGCGCTTCGCGCACGAGAGCTTCACTGAAAACGTCTGTATAGCAGCGCGTAGTTGCGGATTTGCGCCAACTCGAGCCATCCACCCGATTGAAGGGCCCCACGCCGTGAAAGCGCACCGGATCTGCCTCGGCAGGCGCAAAACCAGCGCCTTTCTTGGTAACCGCATGAACGAGGACGGGTCCGTCGGCGTCGAGCGCCGTACGCAAGATGCTTTTGAGATCCGATATGTCGTGCCCGTCGATGGGCGGCGTACACAGAATGCCAAGCTGCTCGAACAGCATCGCGTCTGGCACGAAAAACTGCTTGAGCGAGTCCTTGGCGTTGCGGCCGAATTCCAGGAAAGCTCTTCCCAGCATGCCGCTTTCCTCTAGAAGCTCCTGCGAACTGTCCCGAGCTTGACGGTAGCGAGCCGACGAGCGCAACGCACCCAAATGTCGCACGAGCGCGCCAACGTTTCGTGAAATAGACATTTCGTTATCGTTAAGAATAATCACGATGGGAAGCTGAAGCTGCCCGATCGTGTTCAGCGCTTCGAATGCCATACCGCCCGAAAGCGCCGCATCGCCTATGAGTGCCACGATTTTCTCGTCGGTTCCGCGCAGCTCGCGCGCCTTCGCCAAGCCGAGCGCTATCGAGAGCGAATCGGACGCATGTCCTGACGGATGCACGTCATGCGGACTTTCGGATGGTTTCGGAAAACCCGAGATGCCTCCCAACATGCGCAGCGTGTCAAAGACGTCGCGGCGCCCCGTCACGAGCTTGTGAGCATAGGCCTGGTGTCCAACGTCGAATACAAAGCGATCCTTGGGGGAATCGATGAGGGAATGAACGGCCAAGATTATTTCCACGGCACCGAGCGACGAGGCTACGTGGCCACCGTTTTTCGAGGTGGTATCGATAATTTGTTCGCGAATTTCGCGCGCGAGAATGTCGAGATCAACATCGTCGAGATGCTTCAGGTCGGCAGGAGATTCTATGGCGTCAAGAATGCGCTTCACAACAGACCTTTTCTACACGGAAAGCACGCCCGCATCGCCAGTTTGCACTGCGACGGCCTCGGGCGTGGATGAAGAGGCCGCGGGTTGAGGCGCTTGCGCGTCGTCGATTGACTCCTGGCCCGCGTCCAAAAGCTCCTCTTCGCTTGGAAATACGCCTTCCTCGAGCAAGTCGCTTGCCTGCATACCGAGCGCTACAGCTTCTTCAAACAGGTCAAGCGCCTGGTCGAGCGAAATATCGTCGCCGCTCACGGCATCAGCGATTTCCTCCAGGCGCGCTTTTACCGCATCGAAGCCTTCAGGGCGACGTGCAGTTTCATTCATCGCTACCCCATTCGGTTGTCAAAACATCGGATTCTGAGTCGGAGCTTGGCTCGAACGCCGACTCAGCCTCCGAGGCAAGGCTCGGCTCGGGCACGGGCGCGGCGTCCGGTGTATCGGAACCCTCGAAATCGGACGCGGCATCCGAAGCGTCGAGCTTTTCTTCACCTTTGCGGGCAATACGGCCAAGAATGCCGTTCACGAAACGCGGAGATTCGTCCTCGCCGCCATAGAGTTTTGCAAGTTCGACTGCTTCGTTGATCGCCACCGATACCGGCACCTCGTCGACGTAGAGCATTTCGAAAACGGCCACGCGCAGAATCTCGCGATCGACGATCGGCATGCGGTCGACTGACCAGTTTTCCGACGTAGCCGCTAGATGCCGATCAATGTCATCAAGGTTTTCGTTTACGCCGTTTACCAGGCGTTCCGCATATTCAGAAACCTTGATATCTTCATCGGGGTATGCGCCCGCCTCAATGATTTCCGACGCGTCGATCTCGGTCATATCAGCCGAGTACAAAAGGGCCAACGCGCCTTCGCGCGCCCATCGACGCTCCTGCTTCCTAGTTGCCATGGCACTTCTTCCTAGCGGTTAATCCCCGAACTGGATACCGTCAATGTACACGTCCACCGATCCAACTGTGGCTCCCACCTGGGTGCTTACGGCATCTGCCACCGCACGGCGCACGTTTGCCGCCACGTCGGGCAACACGCGCCCGCTCTCCACGATCAGCCTCAGCGAGACGTGCAGCTCGTTGTTCTCGTCCATCTCGACATCAACGCCCTGCGTGGAGGGTTTTCCGCCGATCAAAGTTCGAATGCCGCTCGTGGTAGCATCGCCAATGCTCGCGACACCCGAAACATCACGCGCGGCAAGCGAAATAATCGTCTCGACAACACCAGGCGCAACCGCCATGCCTTCGATGTTCAAATCTGCCATACTACATCTCCCATCTGGGTCTTTATCGCATTTGCCATGCGCTTATTCTTAAAAGCCCGCACCATGAGCGTTTTATGTTCAATGCGCTCATAGCAATCGTGCTCGAACTGTTAATTATAGAAGATATCTACGCGCCGCTCTTCAGCGCCCTACTGTCGCTACGAAAGCAACATCCTGAATTGGTTGGCGCCAACCGCAAGAGGGTTACCCGAATAGCGAAGTTGGGTTTGCCAGAGCCGCCCGATGTGGCGCGAGCGCGAGACATTAACGCGCAAAAAATTCTTCACAATTGCATTTCTCCAGGTCACAAAAAGTATGGAGAATTTTTTGCGCGTTAATCCCCGCGCTCGCGCC
>CADBQL010000389.1 GCA_902796815.1 uncultured Coriobacteriaceae bacterium
GCGAGGAGCTGCACTATGGAACACGAATTTTTTGCGAGCTGTCTCGCGGGGCTCGAGCAACTGCTGGCCGACGAGCTCAAGGAACTCGGCGCTCGGCGCGTGCGCCCACTTGGCGGCGGCGTCGCGTTTTTCTGCGATGCACAAACGGCGATGCGCGCATGCCTCTGGTCGCGACTTGCATCGCGGGTCATGCTGGTCATGGGTCGGGTGAACGCTGGCGACGCCGATTTGCTATACGCCGGCGTATACGATATGGCTTGGGAAACCGCGCTTGCAGACGATGCAACCATGGCCGTGCGCGCCCATGGCACGAACGAGCAGCTGCGCAACACGCGTTTCACCGCGCTCAAGGTCAAAGATGCCGTATCTGATCGCCTGCGCGCCACGCGCGGTGTGCGACTGGACGTGGATGCCGTTGCGCCGCGAGCCGCCATCGATGTACGGGTGCGTGACAACAGGGCAACCATTTCGCTCGACTTCTCGGGCGAAGCGCTCAACCGGCGACCGTATTTGGGCTCCGAGGACGCAGAAGACGCATCGCTGTCGTGCTCGCTGGCCGCGGCTGCGCTCGCGTTGACCGATTGGAAAACGCTCGTGCAGACCGATGCGCGCACCGCTTTCGTCGATCCCGCCTGCCGCGATGGCATTACGCTTGTCGAAGCTGCCCAGATAGCCTGCGACTGCGCGCCTGGCTTGCAGCGCGCGCGGTGGGGATTCTTTGGCTGGGCACAGTTTGACCAGGCGCAATGGAACGAAATCAAGGCTGATGCAGATCGCCGGTTCGAAGAGGGGCTCGCGAAGCTGATTGGCGATCATGACGTGACTGCGCCGCCCGATGCGAACCAGGTGCGTTTCTTGGGTGCGTCGACGTCGTCACCGGTCATTTCCAAAGCTCGCGGCTATGCGCGCCGGGCGGGCATGCGTGGTATCGTGAGCGTCGAGCGCGGAGATGCTGCGGGCATGGCAGATTTGTTCAAGGAGCACCGCGCTGTGCAAAAAGCCCGTACGATGCTTGTGGCCTGCAATATCGACGCGTCGTCGCGCATGGATGCGCCCGCACACGTTCAAGCAGATGAAGCGGCTTTTGTTGCGGCATGCGCACTTGCTCCAGCGACTTCGAAGTTCGTGGTTGTCGGGGCCCAGGACGTTCAGACGCGGTTCGGCTGTGCTCCGATGGTGCAGCAGGGAATTGGACGGGGACGGGTGCAGACTTCGGCTGAGGTTTACGATACAGCTCCTGCGGGTGTGAAGACCATCGAGATTCCCGACATGGCGGGCGGCGCCCCGCATACCGTCGAAGTAGTCGAGGAAGCTTCGGCGCAATTCGCTGCACGCTTGCGCAAGGTGTTCAAGGAGCGGCGCAAATGGGCTGCTCGCGAGTGTATTTCATGCTATCGCATATACGATGCCGATCTGCCCGACTATGCTGTGGCTATCGATTTATACACGGGCGCGGCCGATGCGCGTGGAAATGATTACCTGCACATTGCCGAATATGCGCCTCCGTCTTCGGTCGACGCGGGAAAGGCGCGCAGGCGTTTTGCCGATGTTCTGACGATTGCGCCGGTCGTGTGCGGCATTCGTCCTGATCACGTGTTCTCGAAGACGCGCGTGCGCGAGAAAGGTGGCGGGCAGTACCGCAACGCAGGAAATCGCTCGTATGTGACGACAATCGAGGAAGGCGGCTTCCGCTTCGAGGTTGACTTGGCGGGCAGACTCGACACGGGCATTTTCCTGGACCATCGCCTGACGCGCGAGCTCGTGGGAAAACTCGTGCGCGAAGCGGTGGAGCGCAAGCGAGCCTCGGGAAAGGGCGCTCGTACGGACAGCGCCGGTCGCGAAGGCGTCTCGTTCCTGAATCTGTTCGCGTACACGGGCTCGGCGAGCGTCTACGCCGCAGGAGCGGGGGCGGCAACGACCGTTACCGTGGACCTTTCCCAAACCTATCTGGATTGGGCGCAGCGCAACATGGAGGCCAACGGCTTTTCGGGTGCAGCCCATA
>CADBQL010000390.1 GCA_902796815.1 uncultured Coriobacteriaceae bacterium
TGAGGAGCGCGGATGCTCATACGATGACGCCGCACGTGCGGCAAGGGTTGCGAATGCGGGTGTTAGTATGGTGGGCGCGGGCGCAGACGTGGCTGCCGAAGGCCCTCCGTCTTCGGCAGCCTTTGGCGGTCCCATCACCGAACCGGAGTTTGCAACTGCGGTCGAGCATCTGTACTATCACGTGCGCGGTTTTGCTCAACGGCTCAGAATTGGCACGCTGGTTGAACTGGTCATTTTGGTAATCGCGCTCGTTACATTCATCTTGACGGAGGACATGCGCCTGCCCATGATCCTCATTGACGAATGGACGCCGGTTATGATTGCGCTTCTGCTCGCGTGCTGGGTCGTCGATATGCGACTTGCGCGCTATCGTGGCAACGTTCCCGAAGAGGAGGACGATGGGGGTATGGCCAATGGGGTTGCTGCCGAGGCTTGATAGAGGGCGCGGCCAGTAGGGCGGCTGCCGGAGCTCGATGGATATGGCCAAATGAGCAAGAGACCTGGCTTTTTGCCCACCCAAATCTCTGGCCCCTGTTTCCGTTTCTACAAAACGCCGGCGAGATGCGCGACAAAATACAGCACGGCCAGCACCACGATGATAATGAAAGCCCAGCTCACGGCATAGCAGCCCTTATTGCCAGCGCGGCCTTGGTTGATGGCTTTTTCCGACATGGTTTGATGGTCCTTGAGCACGGCGCTGCCCGATTCCTTCTTCGGAAGCGGCACGGTCTCGGATGGGAGCCAGTCCGGTTCCGAAAAGATCTTTTCGACCGCCTGGCTGCCGAGGTCGATGTTAGGTCGGGTACCGCTGGCGAGTTTGGCCGCGCAGCGGTCCACGAACGCATTCATCTCGGTTGCGTAAGCGGGGTTGAAGCAAAACAACGCCATCTGTCCCCAGTAATTGCCCGGTTCGGGTGTGTCCGAATAGGCCACGAATGCGAGCAAACCCCGAATCGATTGCCCGCGAGCGTTTGCGAGCTGGAGCTTTCGGGAGGTGTCGATATCAAAAAAGCCCACTTCAGCGTCGAAGCGATTCTTTGCCCAAGCGACAATGCGTTCGCCTTCGGTTTTGAACACGATTTCGTAATCGTCGCCGACAATGTTGTCGGCACCCATTAACAGTGCGCCATCCTTCTGAGATGTCGGGTCGAAGCGCGCATAAAACCCCTCATATGAATAGTCAACCAGTCCCATGTGCGCTCCCGTCCCTCTCAATTTGCGGTTTCGATTGTAGCAGAATATGACAAGAAGTCGTGTTTTTTGTCACTAAGCGAAATGGTCAACAATGAGTCGCGCCCCTGGGGCGGTACTCATTTTGGCGCAAGGTCAATTTGCAAGGAGCTCGACACGTTTTGGACGCAAGTCACGCTGCAGGATGAGTTACGCCCCAGGGGCGAAACTCATTGTTGACCATTTCGCTTAGTGACAAAAAACACGACTTCTTGTCATACGCAAGTGCGCGCGGCGTGAACGTGGAAAAAGCTTGCTGTCGAGATCGTGCCTTCAAGGTACAATAGGCGGATGGAAAATCTCAATGCATACATACTGGACGGCACGCCGCCCGACGTTGTTACCCGATACGAGTCGCTTGCCGATTTTGCGGCGAAGACCGATTTTGGGATTCTGGATCGTAACGTGGTCGTGATCGATACCGAGACCACGGGGCTTTCGTTCTCGCGCGATGAGCTGATTCAGATTGCCGCCGCGCGTCTCGATCGGGGCGAGGTCGTGGATTGGTACGTGACGTTCGTCAATCCGGGGCAATTCTTGACCGAAGATATCGTGCAGCTCACGAACATCCATGACGAAGATCTCATCAGCGCGCCAACTCCCGACGAGGCGCTGGCGCGCCTATCGGATTTCGTGGGAAATGCCCTAGTCGTAGCCCATAATGCTGCTTTCGATAGGAATTTTTGCACGAAGCATCCAGGTGGGTATCCGTTGCTGCAGAACATCTGGCTCGATTCGCTCGATGTTTCGCGCATTGCCTTGCCGCGCCTGCGCTCGCATCGCCTGCTCGATTTGGTGCAGGCATTCGGTGCGCCGACGTCGACCCATCGGGCTGATGATGACGTGGCTGCGACCTGCGTAATTTATCGCATCTTGCTTGCGGCCGTGGCTAA
>CADBQL010000391.1 GCA_902796815.1 uncultured Coriobacteriaceae bacterium
AGATTCGCAACGGATTGCTTGCGCTGCCGGACGGCCGCCACCTTTTCTCGTACGGCGGCGTCATGCGGGTCACCAACGATCTCGCCCCGTTCGCAACGATTGCCGGTCACCCATGTGGAACCATCGGAAAACGTCACGATAGACCGGGAGCAGTTGTTCGTGCAAAACGGACAGACGACGTTCGTGGTCTGCTCATAGCTAAAGGTGCTCATGCTCTCGAGCCCAATGAAAGTCGACCGCAGCTGCCCTTCGCCTGCGGTCACGCAAAGCGCGGCGTTTCGCTGTGCGAACAGCGCAGCTCCGATAGCGCCCATGAGCCCGGGATAAGGCGCGCGCGTCACGGAATGCCCCACGTAATCCTCGAATGCGGCGAGTACTGCGTCGTTGCAGAACGTCCCGCCCTGCACCACAATGCGCTCCCCAAGCGAATCGAGATTTGACACGCGGATGACCTTGGTAAAAACGTTTTCGATGATGGAACGGCACAAACCCGCCATGATGTCGTCGGGCGACTTGCCGTTCTTCTGCTCGGTCACAACCGACGAGGTCATAAACACGGTGCAGCGGCTACCGAGCTCAGCAGGGCTTTTTGACCTGAACGCCGCATCGGCAATCTCACGAGTCGCAAGGCCGAGCGAGCGGGCGAAGTTTTCCAAAAACGAACCGCAACCCGATGAGCAGGCTTCATTGACCAGAATATCGGTCACGATGCCGTCGTCGATCCAGATCGCCTTCATGTCCTGACCGCCGATGTCCAAGATAAACGTGGCATCATCGATGTAGCGTGCCGCAGCAAGGGCATGGGCAACCGTTTCGACAACGTGACAATCGGCGTGGAACGCCTTGGCAAACAACAACTCTCCATAGCCGGTCGTCGCGCAACCCACTATGTCGAGCGCAACGCCTGCCTGCTCCCAACGCGCAGCCAAATCCGCCAACGCCCCGGTCGCCACATCGAGCGGCTCGCCCTCGTTATTGGCATAAAACGAATCGATGAGATGGCCTTCTTCATCGAGGAGCGCGAACTTCGTCGTCGTGGAACCCGAGTCGATACCTAAATAAGCCCGAACAACCTGCCCGCGCTTGAACGCATGAGGACCTTCCGGCTCGGCTTTCAGCGCATGGCGTTCCTTGAACGCACGAAGCTCCTCGTCGGTTTGGAAGAACGGCTTGCCCTCGCTTGGACGGGCATGCACGGCTTGGGAGGCCTCGACGACCAGCGCTCGCGCTTGGGCAATCGTCGTCTCATCAGTTTCCTCCTCGTCGAAGAGCCGTTCGAGCGACAGCGCCGCACCGCGCGCCACGATTGTCTCGGGCTGATCGGGAATGATGACGTCGGCACCATCAATCTTGAGTCGCTGCTTGAACACGCTCACGAGCGTCGGATTGAACGTGAGCGGACCGCCTTCGAAAATGACCGGCGGTATAATGTCGAGACCTTGCGCAAGGCCGCCGAGCGTCTGCTTGGCCACCGCGTGAAATGTCGACAGCGCAATGTCTTCCTTGGCCGCACCCTGGTTAATCAGCGGCTGGATGTCCGTTTTTGCAAAAACGCCGCATCGGCCTGAGATGCTGTAGAGGGTCGATCCCTTGGACGCATAACCATCGAGCTCTTCTACCGGCAGCTTGAGCAAGCTCGCGATTTCGTCTAGAAACGCTCCCGTACCGCCTGCGCAACTGCCGTTCATGCGCATGTCCGACACTTTGAGCGTGCCCTCTTCGTAGCCAGGCTCGAAAAAAATCATCTTGGCGTCTTGGCCTCCGAGCTCGATGGCTACGCGCGCCTGCGGATAGTGCGTCGCAACTGCGATGGAGTTGGCGATGACTTCCTGCACGTAAGGAACGCCGAGCGCGCCGGCAAGCTCCTTGCCACCAGAACCCGTCACAGCAATACGCACGGGCGCGTCTTGTAGCACGCTTTCGAGCTCATCGAGCACCTTCGCGGCTGTTCTGAGCTGATGCGCATGATGGCGCAGGTAGACAGCTCGAACAACCTCGTTCGTCTGCCCATCTACCGCACACCCTTTGACCGTCGTCGACCCAACATCGATACCGACGAGATATGATTTCCGCTCACATATCATGATTGTGAAATACTACCGCAAAACTCTTTTGCACGCACGACCGTTTACAACTTGCAATCTGAGTCGGCGAGCGTGGCACGCCTCTATATGAAGCGGTACTGCACCTCTCGTACGCCCCAGTCGTCGGCCGTTTTGCATCCGAACGCCTTGAACACGCCCGGCTGCAGATCGAGCGCGCGACGACCACCGTCCATATCGCCGCAGTCGACGACAGGCGCGATAATTGAGCGTCCCTCGTAGGATATTTCGACGTATCGACCGTAATAGTTGGTCGGCCCCCATGCCATTGGCACTGCAACCCCGATCGACCAGTCGTCGCAAACGGTACCAGTTGCCGTCAGCTCCTCCTTGGTAGTCGACTTATCGGACTCCCCGCCGTAAGCGCTTGCAAGGCCGGTCTTCCATTTGATATTCAAGTTTCCAAGCGAGCCGGTCTCGAACGTGCTGGCCGCCTTCTGCTTTGCAGCTCTTTCGGCAGCCTTTGCCGCCGCCTCCGCCGCAGCCGCCTTTGCTGCAGCGCGTTCTATTACTTCCTGCTTCGCCTTGTCGAGTTCCGATTTCCGCGTCTGGAGGTTTTCGATTTGCTTATCGACCTTTTCGCTTTTCACCTTGAGCTCTTCGATGAGCTCGTTTTCCTCGTTCTTCTTCTGGGAGACTTGGTCGTACTTCTTCTCGAGGTCAACGCCAACTTGCTTGGTATCGTATATAAGCTCTTCGTAGCGATCAAAAACCCGCTCGCTCATGTCCAAACGCCAAATGACATCGGTAAGGGAAGTGCCGCTTTGCAATATTAAGAGAGGATTGTATGCCTCGCGATCCTTATACAGCTGAACGGCCGTATCCGATGCGCTCCGTTGCAAGCGCGAGAACTTTTCTTGGGTGGCCTCGATTTCGCCGAGCACGGAGCTCATTTCTTCTTCGATCTCCTTGACGCGATCTTGCGTCGCCACGATTTCCGTCGAAAGGCTGTCAAGCTCTTGAACGGCATCGTCAATCTTGGTCGAGACGTCGATAATCTGCGCTTCGATTTCCGCACGCTCTTTATCGTCCTCCTCATCGGCATAAACCGCCTGAGGAAGCGCCAACGGCAACATCATGGCCACCGCCACGGCAAACGCTCGCTTCGTTCGCCCCACCTTGTTGAAACACCACTCGCGCAAAACGTTCCTCGCGTCCTATTCGCTTACGCCATGCGCACGCGCTCGGCAAGCCATGAGGCCCATTGCTCCACGCCATCGCCCTTCGTCGCCGCTATGGGGAAAATCGGGGCTTTGGGATTCAGCTCGTGAACAGCCGACTCAAACGATTCGCGATCGAAATCGAAAACGGGCAACGTATCGACCTTGTTCAAAATGATGGCATCTGAGACCTGGAACACGCCTGGATACTTCAGCGGCTTGTCATCGCCTTCTGGCACCGAGAGGATCATCACCTTCGCGTTTTCGCCCAAATCGAAATCGGTCGGGCAGACCAGATTGCCCACGTTCTCGACGATAATCAGGTCGAGCCGCTCAAGGTCGAGCACGTCGATTGCGCGTTTGAGCATCGCGCTCTCGAGATGGCATGCGCCGCCCGTGTTGATCTGCACAGCGGGAATCCCTTGAGCCTTTATCTTTTCGGCATCGACCGAACTCGCGATATCGCCCTCGATAACCGCGATGTTGAATTCGTCGCGCAGCGCATCGATAGTCGCTAGAATCGTAGACGTCTTTCCTGACCCAGGGCTCGCCAAAAGGTCGACCACGTACACGTGATGGTGCGCGAAACGCTCGCGCAACTCTGCGGCGAGCGCATCGTTCTTTTCGAGTATAGGCTTGTGCATCTCTATGCGCATATCTTGCTCCATTCAACTACGTTTCCCAGGACGGTCGCCGCCCTTCATGCAGAAAGACAGCCTTGCGCGCATTGACCCGTCCGCTCGCGCATAAACGCTACTCGTCGGGAATATCGACTTCAATCGACGATATCTCCAGCTCGCGCCCCGAAAGCAACGTCGTTTCGTAACTGCCGCAGGCGGGACACGAGCGATGAAACCGATCGTGGACGAACTCATGGGCGCATTCCAGGCAAATGCTTTCGGGTTCGACCATCTGTATGTCGAGCTTGGCACCTTCGCATAGCGTCCCTTCCGAAAGCGCCTCGAAGGCAAAATGCAGAGCGTCGGGTATGGCCTCGGTCATCACGCCCACACGCAAACTTACGACCAGCACTTTCGTCGCTCCAGCTTGCGCTGCGGAAGCATTGACCGCATCCAGAACGCCTGAGATGATGCCCATTTCATGCAAGGCGACTTACTCCCTCTTTTAAACGCACGCTCAATCCGATGGTGGCGTTTGCGACCTACGCACCGTCGGTCTCGTCGTCATCCCCATAGTACGTGCCCTCTTCTTGTTGTCTCTTGATGCGGCGTGCGAGCACGAT
>CADBQL010000392.1 GCA_902796815.1 uncultured Coriobacteriaceae bacterium
ATGACTGCAGTGTGAACCCCGATGCCTGCTCGGAGATCGAAAACAATTAAGACGCTGTGATCATGCGCTTTTTCGAGTGCGACGTACCCATGATGACCTGCTCGGGCGACACCGTCTCCGGAACGAAGAAGCGCGAGAGCCGCTCCGAGGCGTTCATTGCCAATCCCTTCGCCTACGCGTTTGTCCCTGTCCCCATGTCGGATGATGGCGCGTACTTCCTCGATATGCCGAACCTGCAGTTCTCCGTCAACAAGGAAAGCCCGAGTTTGGACATGGCCAACGAGTTCATGCGTTTCCTGGTCACGTCAGGGGAGCTGAATGAGATGGCGCAGAACAAGGGGCTTATGTCGCCGACTAAGGACCTGTCTTTCAACAGCGTATATGCCGCATTCGGAGACGTTCCAGAATCCAGAGTCCTGTCGCCGGAAGTCATCGGCTTGACGGACGATGCAGTCTTGCAGTTTAGGCAGGCGGATTATGGGGTTGGAACCGGCGCGTTGACCATTGATGAGGCAATTGCCAAGTACGGCACTTACACTCAATGATCTGTCTGTTTCGCTAATTAAAGAAGTTGCTATTCGCTGGGGTTCGCACGTTCCGCAAAACCCCAGGTGAGAACGCGCATCGGCTTGTCCTCGTAGCTTTAGAACAATTTAGTTTGTGTCTGCGGAATCGCCGATGTCACGCCCTCGCCTGGGGTTTTGCTATGGAGTCCCGCTGGCACAGTGGACTGTCACATTAATAGTCCTGGCTTTCTATTCATCCAACTTACTTTTTGTGTTCTCGGCCGAGCGGGCTGAAGCCAAGTTCCTCCTGCAACAAGATTATGAAGGGTATGGAGAATCCGATTGGGAACAACGAGCCGTTTGCGAGGACCGACGCGAAGAACAGCACGGCATCCACATCGGGGTAATGGAACGCAACCGCTGGCGTGATGATGAGCGCCTGCGCGAGCGCGCAGGCTACGGCGGTCGCTACGAACAGGCCCATCGTGCGACCGCGGCGCAGTGCGAAGGACGTTTTTCGCAGCTTCGTCCAGAACAGGTACATCAAGAAGGGATAAACGAAGTTGCCGACAAAACCTGCGATGGAGGACCACCGCAGGCTGTCGGAAGCGATATCGCCGACGAGGTTGCCTATCGCGCAGGCGAGGCACCCGGGAATCCCGAAGAAGATGCCGAACACGGGTTGCAGCATGTACACAGGTCGGACGTCAGAGAAGCCGGGGATGACCGCGAGCTGCTTGAAGGGCAGCGCGATAACCAGGTATACGAAGAGCAGGATGGCGATCATCGCAGCCTTCCGGGCAAACGGGCTCTTGATGCGGACGAGAAGTGCCGACACCAGGTCAGGCGTGTGGGCTGCAGAGGGCTCGGCATCGTTGGGGACCACGGAGGCCTCCTCTTTGGGCGCGTCTGCGATTTCCTCTTTGTGCGAGCCCACGGGTGCGATTTCCACGAGGTTGCCGATTACGACGAGCGCGCATCCGATGATGATGGGCAACGTGAGGTCGACGGGGTCTACGATCGAGGCGGGCAGACACGTCGCCCAGATGGTCGACATCACAATTTCGGTGGAATAGATGATGGTGACTTGCGCCGGCGTTGCGCGCCGCTGTGCGAGGATGTTGAGGGCTGTCGCAAAAGCCGCTACAAAATAGCCGTACACGAAGTACGCGGCCACGAGACTCCCCGACCAGGGAAGCGCGACGAACGTTGCCGGCTGCATTGCGAGCCAGGGGAAGAAGGCGAGAACGGCGTTGAGGCCGAGCATGCCGGTTGA
This sequence comes from uncultured Coriobacteriaceae bacterium, assembly GCA_902796815.1. Taxonomy (GTDB): domain Bacteria; phylum Actinomycetota; class Coriobacteriia; order Coriobacteriales; family Eggerthellaceae; genus UBA9715. The sequence continues at coordinate 1,783 of CADBQL010000392.1, forward strand.
CAGCGCAAGTGGGTCGTGCTCGCGTGCCCAGTCGTTGACCTTCAAGATGTAAACTGCGCGGATGAGACAGCCCGCACCCATTACGGCGAGGCCTGCCCAATCGGACGATTCGAACGAGGGAACCATGGCTACGACGATACCGACGAGCACGCAGCTCGCCGATACCCACGTGCGCACCCCCACTCCACGCCGCATGACCAGCAGCATCACGGGCAGCACCACTGCGGTGATCGAGATTGTGAACGCCCCAGTGGAAACATCGAAATAGTCGAGACCTATGAGGAAGCACACGCTGTAGGCGGTGTTCATGACGCTGAGTACGGCTGTCCGCCGTGCGAGCACCCAGCCGTCACGTCGGAACGCCGCGGCTATCCGCCGCGCGAAGCAAGCTCCGAGCAGCGCTGCCCCGATGAGCGATGTGACGCATGTTGTCGCGAAGGGGTTTACGTTATCGGGGATGACGGAGAAGATGATGACTTCGCATGACCAGCACAGCGTTACCGTTAGGAGGCAGACGTTGGCCTGCTGGTTGTTCATACCACGCGCCATATGTGCCCTCCTAGCGCTTTCCCAAAAACGCTTCGGCCAATAGGTTTCCGGCTATTATGCCATAAAACGCACCAAACTTCCGAAAGGGTCGAGCAGGCTCGTGCAATCGTGGGCGAGTAGCTTGTAACAACGGGTCGCAGGTGAGTCTCGGGACTCACCTGCGACCCGTTCTGCTGGACTCCCTCGACCACATGATCGTGTCGCGGGCGTGCCGCCGCTGCATGTACGGCGGCACGCGGTGTGCAAGCTCTCGCTCCTATTTACTCGTTGGCGAGCGGCGAGGGCGTGGTGTAGACGCGGGCGGCGCACTCGTTATCCAGGTCGTAGAGCGCCTTCGCGTCACCCCCGAACAGTTTCATGCGCGTCACCATGGTGTCGGCGTTGTCCTCTTCTTCCAGCTGCTCGTCAACGAACCAGTTGAGGAAGTTCATCGTGCGGAAGTCGTGCTCGTCGTAGGCGGCTGCGTAAATCTTGTTGATGAGCGAGGTCACGAACTTCTCATGTTCGAGCGCCTTCTCGAGCGGCTCGAGGAAGGAGTTGAAGGTCACGTCGGGCTGTTCGATGGCGGCAAGGTGCACCTTCTCGCCGTTTTCGTGCAGGTACTTCCGGAAGATCAGGGCGTGGTCACGTTCCTCCGCCGCTTGAATCTCGAAGTAGTTCGCGTACCCCGAAAGACCCTCCTCCTCGTAATAGTCTGCAAAGGCCAAGTACAGGTAGGCGCTATACAGCTCGGCGTTGATCTGTTCGTTTATAAGTTTGGCGATAGTGTCTTTCATGTGCGGCTCCTTTTTGTCCGTGCTTGAACTGACACTGTGATTATAGACCGTGTGGGAAGCTTTGCTGATGGAAAGTGGATGTTTTAGCCCAAAAACAGTTTGTTTCTGGCTATTTTTGACAGCTTCAGGGAAAGCGGAACTGTGAAGAAGGGATTTCTTACGGTAGCGGTGAAGTAAAAGCAATTACCGTGAAACAGGTGCCGAGCACCTGTTTCACTCGATAGAGCTGCCCTCTTGTTGTAATATCGAGCGAACAGTGAAGCCAGACGGTAAAAGCGTGTGGGATTTTCGACTCGTGTAGGATCTCAAGATGTACCGATTGCAGAGGAGCTGTTGACATGAGAATAGTTCTGAGAGCACTAGGGTTCGCGCTTGCGGCATTTGCCGCCTTGCTGCTTGGCTCATATTGCAACGCAATGTTTTATAATGGCGTGTTCGCGCCGAACATCTTGCTCGATGCGGGCATCGCTCTGGTCATGGGCTTTGTAGTTTCGATCGTCAGCGAATTCAAGAAGAAGTGATTTTTCCCAAGCATGAATTCCATGCCAAATCTTGTGGGTATATCTGCGCATGCTGATGTTGGCTTTATCTGCGCTATCGCGTATTGCCGGTAATGGGGTTCGGGGATCTTACGCATTATCAGACCCGTAGAGGGAGTATTCGTGGGTCGACCCAAAAGTTTGCCAATAATTCGCGTAGCTGCGTTGGCGTTAGTCATGGCAATTGCGATGGGGGCGATTCCCCTGTCGGCGCTGGCAGGACAGCGCGAAGCATCCGAGCCTTCCAGCCCCGTGTCCATCGCCGCCGACCATGAGAAGGGCGCGTGGATATGACGGGACTGTCCTATCCGGGGGCTATGTGCTTCGAGGTGGCAACATCGGGTGTGGAGGGGCTCGAGCCGTATCGTAGCGCCCTACCAACCGGTGATGAAGCCTTCGCGGCCTTTCGACGGATGCGAGTCGAGAGCGTATTCCGGGAACTCGGCCTTTCCCTCGAGAAGCTCGTCTATGAGCGCCTGCTTGTCGTGGGGTAGTCGACCTGCTACGCCGACGGGATTGCTGATGTGCGTGCCGAAGAAGATGCAGTCGCGCATCTCGAGCTGGCGGAGGAAGTCGATTTCCTCGTCGATGTACTGGCCGAGCGTGGACTCGACGAATTCGCCGCGATCGCGCATGCCCTCGAGCGGCGTGCCCGGGTCGACGTGCAGGGGAGAGACGAAGACCAGGTAGGGCTGTGTCTCGTTGACGATGGCGGCGTTGGCGGCGGCATGCTCGACCATGCGTTCAGGACCTGCTGCAGCGATGATGATGTTGAGGCTGAAGGGCAGGCCTGCCTTGTTCAGGCGCAAAAGCTGCTCGCGCGCGGTCGCGATGTCATACCCCTTGTTCATGAAGGCAAGCACGTCGTCCATGCCTGACTCGATGCCTATATTCCAACCCATGAAGCCCGCATCGGCGAGCGCCTTGAGCTCCGCATCGGTCTTGGTGGCGATGTTTTGGATGCGCGCGTAACCCGAAATCTCGCGAAGCCGCGGAAGAGATTTCTTCAGTTTGGCGGCAATCTCGAGCAAATGCTCGGCAGGCAGGCAGAACGCATCTCCGTTCTCGAGGAACACCCGCTTGGTATCGGGCCTGATACGCGCGGCCTCGGCGATGTCGGCTTCCACTTCGTCCCATGGCGAGACGCTGAAACGCTCGCCTTGATAGATGCTGCAGAACGTGCAGGCATTGTGACTGCATCCCTTTGTTACTTGCAAGAGCAGCGAATACGCCTCGTAGGGCGGCCGAATTGTCGTTCCCGAGTAGTGCATGTTTTTCCTTCCATCTTCGCGAAGCTCAAGCTTTGGCATTTGAGGCAGCGATCAGCATTGCCATTCTAGATGATATAGCCAAGAAGGTAATTGCTGGATAGGGCACGGAGGAGTGAAATCGTTGCTGTTCGGAGCCCAGCAGCCCATTGGCAAAATCATACGGGCGTGTGATCGCGAAGGAACGCTTGGGCGTAGAGTACGTCTGTGGCGTTAGGGTGGTTCAAGCTCTCGAGAAGGCGTTTGGCGCCCCAGTCGTCAAGATGGTGCGGGTCGCTTTCGGGAAGGTTTCTGCGTTGCTCGATGCGTTCCGCATTCACCTTGCCTTGACAAAGGTAAACGCCAAGGCACTCGTTGCGCTCCGAGACTTTCGCAGTGACGTTATCACGGACCGTTTGGGCGTATGCTCCAACGGGAAAGCCTCCCATCGTACCGAACAGCAAGATTCGCTGGCCTTCGCAGGCGTTAACGAACTTCAAGCTCTTGGGGTCGAGCGAGCTTTTGCGGCACCAGAAGCATACGATGACGACGTCGTCGTCAGGGGGCGTGCAGGGCCGAACGTCGTTGACGGCCCAGCCGAGCTCCACGAGCGCCTCACGCACGCCCGCTGCGATGGTTGCGGTGTTTCCCGTCACCGACGACACGAAAAACGCCGCACTGCGCAGCGAATCAGGCATGTCGGGGCCGGGCTCATTTAGGTCTATTACCATCGGGTTATTTCGAGAAGACCGGATGCCATTTCTTGTGCCATTCAGGTGGCTCGGGTAATGGTTCGCCCTTTGCGAGCGCGACTACCGCGCGACGATGGACGATAAGGCAGGCTACAGCGCTTCCAACGGCGATTCCAAGAGCCAGGTTAGCAATCGTGCGCATAATCGCTCCCTTCTGCAGGCGTTATCTTGCGAAGAAAGCATAACGTTGTTGCAGGTCCTTTGCAATAGCTCGTACTGCATGCGCGCTATTGGGCGTCAGCCTGCAGGAGAAGAGTCGCCTTTCCGCTGCTTTGGGTGAGGTGGCCCGTCCATGAGGGTATTTCCTGAAGAGAGCGGCCTTTGAGCTGCTCGGCTATTGCATCGAGGTCGGGTGCACGGCAGGCGTCGGTGGTGATGCTCGCCGATTGCACGAAGCCGTTGCTTACCTCGAGCGAAAAGCGGTAGAGATCACCTTTCACGATCGTCTCGAATTCGACATCGCCGATTGCGTGCGTAGCAAAAACCCAGTTAGGGCTTTGCAATTCACAGGCGCGTTTTTGCACCGTTTGGTCCATGGTGGCGCATGCGGAAGGGGCGCCGAGCACATCTTCGAACGCGGCCATGAGGCGCGCAACATCTATGTCGCCCGCAAAGCTCGTGAGGTTTGCCACGCGCGATTTGACCGACGCGATGCCGTGCTTCTTGAGCTTGAATGCCGAGGGGCGAAGCGCTTGCGTCAGCATCAGCATGTCCACGCTGACCAAGAGTGTTCCGTGCTGCAGGTTGCGCCCGTCGTAGCGCTCTGCCAGGCCGCCGATTTTCATGCCGTCGACTGTGATGTCGTTTCTACCGGTCACGTCTGCGTGTATGCCCAACCGATCAAGTGCGGAAAGTGCCCAGTTAGCGGCCTTGTTTTCATCGAGCGCATCTGACGCTATCGAATAGTTCAGGTTGCCCCTGTCATGGTAGACTGCGCCGCCGCCGCTGAGCCTTCGCGCGAGAGCGATGCCATGGGCCTTCAGGAATGCGGGGTCCGTTTCGTGAAAGGGGTTCTGATTTCGGCCGATGACGACGCAGGGGCTGTTCACCCACAAAAATGCCGCATCGCCGCCTTCACGCAAGAGCGTCTCCTCGAAGGCGAGGTTGACGAACGGGTCGTTGCTCTGTGATACGAAAAGGCGCATAGGCGGATGCGAATTACTCGTGCAGCGCGCCGAAAGTCAGGTCGCACGCTGCTTCGTGAATGGCTTCAGCGGTCGTGGGATGCGCGAAGACCGCCCTCCTCACATCTTCTCCCGAAAGTCCGGAACAAATCGCCAATCCAATCAGGCTGATGAGCGCCGATGCATGTCCGCCTACGATGGTTGCTCCCCGTATCAGGCCTTTCGCGTCACTTATGAGCGAAACGAAACCGTCGGCGGCGTTTTCCGCAAGCGCTTTGCCGTTGTGCGCGAAAGAAAACGTGCCCACCGTATAGCGTGCTGCATCTCGGCGGGCTTCATCGACGCCTATGCCGATCGTTGCCACCTCGGGATCTGTGTAGGCTACGCTCGGTATGACGGCACGGTGGTATTCGTCGCCATTCCCCAGGATGTCGTCGACAGCTATGCGGCCTTGGTACGCTGCGGCGTGCGCGAGCATGACGAGCCCATTTACGTCACCGATAGCGTAAACGTGATCGACTTTGGTGCGCATGCGCTCATCGACGATGATGGCGCCCGTTTTCCCATCGAAGGCGATGTCGGTCGTTTCGAGTCCGACTCCCTGTGTGGCAGGCATTCTGCCCCCTGCCATAAGGACGAGATTGCTTGTCAAATGCCGTGTTTTCCCTTGCGTCATGAACGTAGTGAGCACGGTGCCGTCCGGTTGTTTGGCGAAGCCCTTCACATCTGCGCTGAGCTCTACGTGAATGCCTCGCGTAGTTGCCGAGCTCGTGATTGCGGTCGAAGCGTCCTCGTCGAATAGGTGGAGCAAGCGGTTGCGGCGTGCGAGGATCGTCACGTCGACGCCAAGGTTCGCATACAAGAAAGCGAACTCCACGCCAGTCACTCCGCCTCCCACGATGACGATGGAAGAGGGGAGCTTTGTGCAATCGAGAGCTTGGTCAGTGTCGAGCACCTCGGGCAAGTCGGCGCCAGGAAGGTCGAGCGCGCGAATGCTGGAGCCCGTGGCTATGATGCAGTCGTCGAAGGAAAGGCGCTGCGCGTCGTCTCCGTCTACGATGACGGTTTTGTTGCCTTCAAAACGGGCGGTTCCTCGCAGCACGTCTATGCGGTTTTTGGCCATGAGGTATTCGACGCCGCTCACGAGCTCGCGTACGATGCGGTTCTTGCGCGCGATGATGGCGTCCATGTCGGGGCGTACGGTTCCTTCCACTGCAA
>CADBQL010000393.1 GCA_902796815.1 uncultured Coriobacteriaceae bacterium
AAGCGGCGTGCCGAGCTCCTCTTCGAGCTGTCTTATATGCGTGCTCACGGTGGGTTGAGACACGCGCAACTTCGCGGCAGCAGTCGTGAAGCTGCCGTATCGAATAACTGCAATGAAAGATCGCAGCTGTTTGAAATCCATAAAGTAGCACCTATCCCATTCGCCACGCAGCGCGCAGGCGCTGTCGCCTTCGCTTTGCAGGCATCCACCCTAAAGCCATCTAAAATACGCACAATAGCGCACAAGATGGCAAATCGCGATAATAATAACACGTCACATAGCAATATGCACAACACTCCATATCCCTTCATCGTCTATGTCCGTTTCTGTTCACAGGGGTCCGCACGTCCTGCAAAACCCCAGGTGAAAGCGCACGTCGGCTTGGATTCGTAATTTTTAAAATAATTATGTTTGTGTCTGCGGAATCGCCAATGTCGCGCCCTCACCTGGGGTTTTGCTATGGAATCCCGCTGACACAGTGAACTGCAGCTCATGCCCCAACAATGAAGAAACAGGGAAACGCATCTGATACACTGATTTCCAAACGTTCGCCAAGCGGATTTCGGCACAAACCCAATGCATGATTGACCAACAACGATAACGTCAACGAATTGGAGCAGAGCATGGCTACGATCAGGACATGGACACGGCAGGTTCCCCAAGTTTGGGATGAGATACAAAACACTGGACGCTATCTCGTCAAGGAAGAATATGTTCGAGCCAAAAACGCCGAAATCTCGGACTACTACATCGAGTTATACCGTTGGCTCACCGAATTGTGCCGCAGTAAGGTGAGCATGCCTGCCGATGCAAAGTTTCCCATATGGCTCGCGCTAACCGAAGAGCAACGCCTCCCCAAGGCGCCAGGAACCATGTCGCTCACACTCGACGTGCCTGAAGACGTGCTGTTCATTCTCGATTACGATCGGTGGGGCTATAGGGTCAATCACTGGTATGTGCCCCGCGACGCTGCAGACGAAGCCGCCCATAACCAGGAACTCGAGCGCTTCGGAATCGGAAACGAGGCGGCGCTCATAACGGGTGAGCTGGGGAATTTCTATCCAGCACTCAAACGCAAGATTCAGGCGAGCTGGTCGCGCGTCATAGAGGCACCCAACCCACGTATCGATTACAACGTCGGTGTGATCTGGGAAATCCTTCCCGAATGGGTAACCGAAGTCGAAATGTACTAAGCGGAAATGGATGGCTCACCATGACGAATGCCGAAACGATCAAGCTGTATACCGCGCAAACCCAAATCGTGCTCGACGTCATAGAACGCGACGGCGTTTCGCGCGTGAAACGCGAGTATATCCAGAAGAAGTACGGCGACGAAACGTGGGTGTTCGGGCAGGCGTATGCGTTTTTTGCCGAGCACGCGCCCAAATACGTGAGTCGGCCTGACGGAGCCGAATCGGGCATCTGGTGCTTTTGCGATTGGCGTCTCGCAATCGCGGGCGCTGGCTGCGTTCTCATCGAGCTCGAAGTGCCTCGCGACCAGGTCGTGCTTTTCGACTCGCGGATATGGAACCGCATGCTCAACCTCAATTACGTCGGCTCGAGCGAAAAAGACGAGCAAGCATTCGAGCAGCGCATCGCCAACATGGGGCTCAAGAGCTCGGCCGAGGCGTTTTCCACGGCGTTCTACCCCACCGTCAAGCGCGAAATCCTGCAAAGTTGGCAGCGGCTGTTCGACTCGGCTGCGAACTGTCCCGAAAAGTACTTGCAGGCCGGGCTTTGGGAGCTGCGCAAGGAGTGGATTGTTTCCGTTCGCCAACCTGAATAGCGCCTCCACGGGATGAGGAGCAGGTCTCGGTCCCGGCTCGTGGTCATGGTCCCCCTTCGGGCCGTTTCGCGCTTCATCCCCTTTTCGACCGCGCAAATAAAGCGGCGATCTGGGGCGTAAGAAGTGGCTTTCCCACGCCATGCACTCTGCGCCTGCGGGCGTAGCCGCTTTCTATGCGCGCGGTCGAAAAGGGGGCGCTCAAAAGGCCCGAAGGGGGACCATGACCACGAGCTGCTTCATTTTTCCCATTCCATGGTAAAGCTTTCCCAATGAAAAAGCGCCCCCAGATTGGGAGCGCTTTCTTTTGTGCCAGATCAGATTGGAATTACCTCATGAAGATGACGCCGGAAGGGCCATCGACCACCTCGCCGATGCGATAGGGCTTGCGACCGAGAAGCTCTTCGAAGTGAGCCTCGTACGCCGACGCGCACTCGGGCGGAAGCGCGACGAGCAGGCCGCCCGACGTCTGCGGATCGCAGAGCACGCCCATGCGGTCGGTGTACTCCGTATCGTTGAGCGTACCTTTGCGCACGAACTCTTCGGCCCATTCTTGCACGTCATAGCCGCGTCCAGGACGGCAGCCTTCTTCCGAGAAGTGGTAAACGCCATCGAACATCGGCAGCTCGTTCCAATTCAGAATGGCCGCCATCTTGCTCGAGGCCAACATCTCGTGCAAATGCCCGGCCAAGCCAAAACCTGTCACATCGGTGCATGCATGCACTTCGAGGCCTTCGAACGCCTCGGCGGCGTAGCGGTTGAGCTCCATCATGGCCTCGATGGCCGGGCGCATTTCCTCCTCGCCGATCATCTTCGCCGAAAACGCCGAATTCATGATACCCATGCCGATACGCTTGGAGTAGTACAGCACATCACCTGAACGCGCGCCCTCATTGCGGATGATGTCATCGGGATGCGCGGTTCCAAACACGGCCAAACCGTACTTGGGTTCATCGTCGTCAATGGAATGGCCGCCGACGATGAACGCTCCTGCCTCGCGCACCTTGTCGGAGCCGCCGCGCATGACCTCGGCCACGACCTTCGTGCCGAGCGAAACTGGAAATGCGAGAATGTTGAGGGCGGCAAGCGGTTTGACGCCCATCGCGAATACGTCCGAAAGCGCGTTGCACGCAGCGATCGCACCGTACTCGTACGGATCATCCACAACCGGCGTGAAAAAGTCGAGCGTCATGACTGCCGCAAGGTCGTCGCGCAGCTTGTATACGGCGCAGTCGTCGCTCGTCTCGAACCCGAGCATGACTTCCGTATCTGCAGGTGGCGCTATTTGCGCTAGTATTTCCTCGAGCTCACCTGGGCCCCATTTAGCGGCTCAGCCGCCATGGCATGTGAGGTCCGTAAGGCGGACCTTGCCATCTTCGTTTTTCTTCACAATGTCTCCTTGTATTTGGTATTCTAATCGTGATTAGTATAGCAGAGGAGACCTATGAATATATTGCATCTGAGCGCCCAAAAGCCAGACTCCACAGGAAGCGGCGTATACCTGCGCGAAACCGTCGCTGCGCTCGCTAGGGCTGGACATAATCAAGCTGTTATAGCGGGCATAGCACCCGAAGACGATCCCCAGCTTGCACCAGGCGTTTTGTTCCGACCCGTGCGGTTCCAGACAACCGAGCTTCCTTTTCCCGTCGTCGGTATGTCGGATGTGATGCCGTACACCGCAACGCGCTATCGCGATTTGACGCCCGAGATGACGGAGCAGTTCAAGGTGTCGTTCGAGCAGGCCATCGATGATGTGCTCGACCGCTTTACCCCCGATTTGATCATATGCCATCACCTTTACCTCGTCTGCAGCGTGCTTACACACCTCGTGCATGAGCGCAAGCAGAGCGATTCCGCGCTCGCAGCGTGCACAGTTTGCGGCCTTTCGCACTCCACCGACATCCGCCAGATGCGCCAAATTCCATTAGAGCGCGACTTCATCCGCGCAGGTATCAAGATGCTCGACCGCGTGTACGCACTGCATGAAGCGCAAGCACGTGAAATCGAAGAGGTATACGGCATTGACAGCGCACGAATTCGTGTCGTAGGCACCGGCTATGACGCAGGCGAGTTCTTCGTTCGCCCTGGCCTGCGCAAGCCAGGAACAGCCAAGCTCGTGTTCGTGGGAAAAGTCTGTTATAAAAAGGGTGTCGGAGCACTCTTGTCGGCGCTTGACGATCTGACTGTGCGCATCCCGAACGTCGAGCTCACCCTCGTAGGCGGTTATAGCGACAAGCAGGAGCACGACATGCTCGTACAATATGCCCGCGAGCACTCTCTGCCGGTAACCTTTGCGGGAAAGCTTCCGCACGACGACTTGGTGCGCGCCTACAACGAGGCGGATGTTTTCGTGCTGCCATCGTTTTACGAGGGACTACCGCTCGTCATCGTCGAGGCGCTTGCTTGTGGTTGCAAGGTCGTATGTACTGCTTTGCCCGGTATTCGTCCGTGGATCGAAGCAAATGTCGACGGAAATGCGGTCACGTTTGTTGAGCCGCCACGCATGCACGACGTCGACACGCCCGTCGACGAAGACTTGCCTGCATTCGAGGCGCGCCTTTGCGATGCGCTCGAACACGCGCTCACATCACCGCCCGCAGCTTGCGACACCACGCGCGCTTCGTGGGACGCCCTCGCCGCGCGTTTGCTCTAACGTACTAGATGAGTTTTGCCCCTGGGGCACGACTCATTGCGTACCGACCGCGCGCCGATGAGTCTTGCCCCTGGGGCGCGACTCACTCAACTCGGCGTTACGGCCAGCATCCAGGTCAGTCGCCGAACATCTTGTATTCCGAAATGAGCTCCTTGGGCTTTCCAGCCACCCAGCGCTCGGCGTCGGCAAGCGATTTGGCACGAAGATCGTCATCCGAAACGAGCTTGCGCGCGTAGTCGGTCAACGCCGTGAGAGCACCATCCAAATCGCCTCGATACTCTTCGCGCAAACGGCTCTTGAACAGGCCGTATACTTCACTTTTATCGAATATGCGCGTATCGCGATAGCGTCCGGCAAGCCATGCGTGAACAACGCTGGTCACGTCGAGGCCATCAGATGAGCTTGCAAGCAGTTGCTCGAGCGGCTTCCAAACCCGCTCGAAAACGCCACCATCGGCGCATCCGTTCGCCTCGTCGGTCACCACGACGAGGTTGCGAATGCAGTCGGCTGTCGAAAGCGCCATGCCTTTCGAGTTCAAGCTCTCGAACACAAGCTGAGGGCTG
>CADBQL010000394.1 GCA_902796815.1 uncultured Coriobacteriaceae bacterium
AAGCGGCGTCGGCAGCATCCTCGGTACCGTTGCGCTCGGCAAGCTCCTTCCCTGGTTCATCTTGATCTCGTACGGCGTAAGCTATGCCGTGCCCGCATACAACACGCCTATCGACCTACCAATCGCTGCCTGGGCGGTCGGCCTCTCGATTGGCATTACGCTTGCAGCCACCTGGTGGGCCGCCGCCGCCACGCTGCGCGAAAAACCGGCCGCCCTCATGGTCGCACGCGTCCCCAAAGCGGGCAAGCGCATCTTCCTCGAACGGATTGCGCCGCTCTGGCGCCGTATGTCGTTCTCGCACAAGGTCACGGCGCGAAACCTGCTGCGCTACAAGCGGCGGTTCTTTATGGCCGTGCTCGGCGTAGCGGGTTGCACAGCGCTACTCATGGTTGGATTCGGCCTGCGAGACGCAATTGGCGGCATCGTCTCTACGCAGTACGAAACCCTGGTCAACTACGACATCGCCATCCGCCTCGATGACAAGGTCACAGCTTCGCAGCGCTCGCAAGCCCTCAATCTGCTTGACGATGGCGTTGTGGAGACGTACGGACAGGCGGCGGACTTTTCGTTTATCGCCGAAAACCGTGGCGACGAGATCCGAATCGAGACGATAGTGCCTGGTGATGACATGGACCTCGCCGATTTCGTGACACTGCGCGACCGCGAAAGCCAGCAGACCCTCGAGCTCGGCGAAGATTCGATTGTGCTCACCGAAAAGGCCGCTGATGTTCTCGGCGTCTCCGTGGGCGACAAAGTGCTGTTCTACGACGAAAATGACGTCGGTGACAAGGAAGGTGCCCCGCATCGCTTCACCATTGGCGGTATTGCCGAGAACTATCTCGGACACTACGCCTATATGACGCCGCATTGCTATCGAAGCGAATTTGGCAAAAAGCCCACCAACAACATGGTGTTTGCCCGTCTTTCTAAAGAAGGGAGTGGCGAAGGTTCGACTTCGGGGGAAAACAGCACAATTCCTACCCCGAGCAAAAACGACGCTACACGACTCGGTGATGCCCTGCTCGATATCGAAAACGTCAACACCGTCAGCTTCGTAGCCGACAAGATAACCACTTATGAAAGCATGCTCGACGTCATGAACAAACTCATCTTCATCATCGTCGGATTATCGGCGGCTCTCGCGTTCGTCGTGCTATACAACCTGACCAATATCAACATAACCGAGCGCATCCGCGAAATCGCAACGTTGAAGGTGCTCGGTTTCACGCGCGGAGAAGTGAGCGCTTACATTTTCCGCGAAGTCCTCGTCATGACGCTTATCGGCGCGCTTGTCGGATGCGTTCTCGGCATACCGCTGACGTTCTATATCGCCCGCGCCGCCGAAACAGCCAACATGATGTTTGGCCGAACAATCGAGCCCGTAAGCTTCGTCTTTTCGCTCGCCCTGACGCTTGCGTTTGCGGCAATCGTCGCCATAACCATGCGTGGCAAGCTTAGTCGAGTTGATATGGTCGAATCGCTGAAGTCCATCGAATAGCGAGAAAGGGGCGCGTGCCCCTTTCTTACGTTATGCTTCGCTTTCGTAGTAGACGTCGGCCTCACCGGTTTCTTCGGTATCTTCGGAGCCGCTGTCGACCTCTTCGCCCTCGCCATCCTCATAAGACGATTCGTCATCAACGGTCTCGCCCGTATCGCCCGACCCATCGTCTTCGTAATCGGTCGACTCGTCGGTCGTATCCTCTAACTGCGTATCTGTCGTAGCGGATTGCGTATCCGTGGCAGTAGTGGTCTGCTCGGTACTCGTGGTCTCGGTCGTCTGCCCCGTCGCTTCCTCGGTGGTCTGACCAGTTTCGCCATTTTCCGCCGAAACCTGACCTGTTCCTTCGGTCGCATTCGCAGCAGATGCCGCTGATGCAGCGGTCGCCGATGCCGTACTAGCAGGCGGAGTGGTGACGGGGATATCACCCTCGAACTTGGCAAATCTCAGATATCTGCCATCGGAATCAGTTACCGTCAGCTTCTCGTCCGCCAAGGTTAACGTGGATTCTGCGCCGTTCAGGGTAATCTTCCCCTCCGTTGCGCTCGTCGCTTCCCATGTCGCATCGAGCTTCTGGCCGAACATGTCCATCGAGCCGGTGCCATCTTCGCTGATGGTCAAATACACCGATTGTCCGAGTGACTTCATCAAGCTGATGGAATCAGCGTCGAGCGTCGCATCGGTGCCGTCCTCGAGCGTCCAATTGCCGAGAAAACCCGACTTGTCAACGCCACCACAACCTGCAAGCGAAACGCATAGCGCAAATGCGCACGCCATAGCAGCAATCAGACCTATTAGCTTCTTCATTGCGAATCCCTTTCGCGCGGTTCCCAATATGCACCTATCATAACGCAGGCATCGCTCTAGAAAAGCACTCCAACAATTCTTGCACATCAACGAATCGTAAAAAAGCCCCATTCTCTGCGCTGACCAGCTAAATGAGTTTTGCCCCTGGGGCGCGACTCAGCCAATGAGTTTTGCCCCTGGGGCAAAACTCATTGTTGAGGCTATCACTTTAAGAAACGGCCAGACCGCAAGAAAACGGCGGCACCGGCGCAAAGCAAAACCGACACGATGACGGGGAACCACGCCCACTCGATCAGCGGCAGTCCTTCGACGTTCATACCGTAGAAGCTAAATACTATCGTGGGAATGGCCAGAACAAGCGTGATGATCGTCAGCGTGCGCATCGTGATATTCAAGTTGTTCGAAATGACGCTCGAAAACGTATCGGTAATCCCATTGAGAATGGTCGAATAGATCGTGCACATCTCGGTCGCCTGACGAATCTCGATCATTACGTCATCGAGCAGCTCGTGATCGTCTTCGTACAATTCCATCATGCGCCCCGTTCCAATGCGTGACGCCGTCGATTCCAGTCCTTTGAGCGATGTGGAGAAATACACGAGCGACTTTTCCAAGCCCAGCATCTTCATGAGCTCGCTGTTCTTCATCGTGCGCCGTAGGCTGCGCTCGGAGTCGCGAATCTGGCGCATGATAGACCGCAGGCATACCAGGTAGCGTTGAGTGACGCGCAGCAGTATTTGCAACAAGAAACGCGTGCGCCGGTCCGTATATACATCACGATATTTTCCGTGGGCAAAATCGGCAACTGTGTTGTTTCGCCGCAAGCAGATGGTAACGAAATACTCCTGCTCTGGCACGAACACGAACGAAAGCGGATGCGTATCGTATTGGACGATTGAACTATCGAGCGTTTCGCTCTCATCCTCGACGAAGGGGCAGTCAACGATTACGAGAACCTGACCGGTGTCTTCATCTGCGTCGATATGCGCTGTCTCTTCGTCGTCGAATGCTGAATTAACGAACTCAGGAACGATTTCTAGTTCCTCTTTGAGCCACTGCCGCTCTTCCGCCGTCG
>CADBQL010000395.1 GCA_902796815.1 uncultured Coriobacteriaceae bacterium
CCCGCGGTTTGCACTCGCACTCTTGTACGAGGCTTGGTTTGCGTTCGCCCTCTTCCTTAAGCTCGTGGACTCTCAGTATGTTAGCGATCCTTCGCACAATCTCCTTCCGATAAGTGCAATGTCAGTCCCACGCTCGTTTTTGAGTGCGGATCAGTCTCCGCGCCCGCTCTCGTTTCCATGGCGATAGCGATGAGTCGCGCCCCAGGGGCAAAACTCATTCCAGCATGAGTCGCGCCCCTGGGGCAAAACTCATCACGACAACGTCGGTGGCGCCACGCGCGCGGCGAGCGAAAGCAGCACCTGCGCCTGCGTCGCGCCGTCCAGGCGAGCGCGGGGCGAAAGCAGCAGCCGGTGCGCGCACGTGCAGACGAGCACGTCGTATACATCTGTCGGTTCGACCCACTCGCGTCCGGAGAACAGGGCGCGCGCCTTGGCCATGCGCACGAGCGCCAAGGCGCCTCGTGGGCTCACGCCGAGCTCGATGCGCTCGTCGTTTCGTGTCGCTTCGGTCAGGTCGGTTGCATAGCCGAGCACCGCGTCGGCTACGAAAATCCCATCTACGTGCGCGCGCATCTTAACAAGCCCCGATGAGTCCACAACTTGATGTACCGAATCCAAGGGATTGGCTCCTTGCCGTCCTCGCAAGAGCTCCACCTGCGCCGCCCGGCTCGGGTAGCCCATAGACAGGCGTACCATGAAACGGTCGAGCTGCGATTCGGGCAGCTGCTGCGTGCCCGCAGATCCGACGGGGTTCTGCGTCGCGATGACTATGAAGGGATCGGGCAGAGCCCGCGTTACGCCGTCGACCGTCACCTGACGCTCTTCCATGACCTCGAGCAAGGCCGATTGCGTCTTCGAGGAGGTACGATTGATCTCGTCGGCGAGCAGCAGGTTGCACATTGCAGCGCCCGGTACGAACCTGAAGCCGCTCCCCTGCTCGTACATCGAAAAACCCGTCACATCCGACGGCACCACGTCGGGCGTGAACTGTACGCGCTTAAACTCGAGCCCGAGTGCGCGCGAGAACGCGAGCGCCGTCGTGGTCTTCCCCACGCCCGGCACGTCCTCCAAAAGAACGTGCCCGCTTGCGAGCATCGCCATGAGCATGAGGTCCGTCACGTCGGCTTTTCCCGAAACCGCCTTCGCAACCTCGGCACGAATGGCACCAATCGTCTGAAGCAACCCGAGCTCCTTTCGTGATGAGTCGCTGGGACAGTCCTATCGGCTCATTTTCTAAAAACTGTTTGGGGATTTGGCGTTTGCGACTGGATGCGAAAATACCTCTCGCATTCCGGGCAGCAGGCATAGTTCCGCCGGCGCCGACCCCCGACACGAGAGGAAGGAGTTGGCCTTCCCTAGCATGGCAGCAACGATCCGATACCCATGCCATGCGCATGGGCGGCGGTCGCAACAAAAAAAGCTGCCTCTTCGGGTTGTTCACCCAGAGCGCAGCTCGTCTTTCCGCCATGCTAACGCGGTGCGTTTCGACGAGCGCACCTTACGTGTCAAACGCTTCTGTAGGTCTTCTGGCTCTCGGCTCCAGGACTCTCGCCGTCGATTTTGCTCTCCGATAAAAGAGCTCGTCGTCGTGCTCATCTCACGATGAATCTCGTCTGCCTTGCGGGCGGGCGGTGCATCGCGTGTATGTCCATCGCATGCCGGACTAGCCTTCGCAGCTTCCCGCCCTTCCGAGGCGTTATCGCCACTGACCGGCTTTCGCCCATAGAGCCGGCATGCTCGCCGAATACAGCGTCGGCTACACCCGGGGTTCTCACCCGGTTCCCTTGTTAAGCCGTCCGTAGTCTGCGTGCGTAAACTACATGCGCAACCTTCGTACGGCCACAAAAGCGTTGCCTGTATTCAAGCAGTTCGATTTTAGCATAATCGTTCGCTGCGCGTTCTAATAATTTCTTGCATTTGCGCAGGTTATCTAGGGTAAACATCATGATTTCAATGGTGAGGCGAATGAGAAAAAAGCCGAGTTTATATCCGCATGTTCATGGATTGCTCACACCCGACGAACGTCGGGTGTGAGCTTTACGGCCGAATCTAAGCTGTCGACGCTAATCTTCCCGAAACTGATCTATTGCGCGGAAAGCCACGCGAAGGCCCGTATGAAGCTCTTTTATCGAGAAGCCTTTGCACGCTAATCGAGTAGTCCCCTGCTGAAATCGATGTAAATCGCCATCGCGTACAGCAAGTCCGAAACGCGGTTGAGGTATTGCAGTAGCACGGGCTGGACAGGCTCGACATCTGCGAAACTCAGCACGCGTCGCTCGGCACGGCGGGCGACCGCGCGCGCCACGTGCAGGGCTGCCGATGCGGGCGAGTCTCCCGGTACCACGAACTTTGGCTTCCAATCGGAAGCGAGCGCCGTGTACTTGTCGCACAGGGCTTCTATGTTAGTCACGTCTTCTGTGACGATCCACGTCTTGCCGCCCGTCGTCGCGAGCTCAGCCATGACGCCGCCGAGTACGCCTTCGACAGCCCTCAGATCTGCGTCGATTTGCCCGTCCTCCGCGATTGCGCGCGCATAACCGATGCTCGACTGCAGTTCGTCGACCGTTCCGAACGCCTCTACGCAAAGCGAATTCTTCTGGACGCGCTCACCGGAGTAGAGCGAAGTCTGGCCCTTGTCGCCCGATCTGGTGTAGTACCTGTACATGTTTTGATTTCCTGTCTTCGCGGTTTGCTCTTGCAGGCTTCAACGCGCGATTGTAGCACGTTGTCATGGGCCTCGAGGCATGCGTTCTGCTTGCACGAAGAGTTTTGCTTTTGCGCGAAAAAAAAGAGATACCGCCTTCTGATTCGGGCGATCAGTTCGAATGAGTTTCCTATTTACCTTAAGAATATCTGATGTTATTAATATAATGATAAATATTAATAATAGAAAAATTTGTGAAAGAGTACAGGCATGAAGGAAATTGTATTTGAAAGATGGTCCCGTCGCGAATTATCGTGCGAATGTGGCGGGGACTTCAGATTTGCGCGATTGGCGGCGTTGAGCCAATCGCGTGGAGACAGACGGCTGCAAGCGTTGCTGCTTCTCCATGCGATAGCTTCAGGACGAACCGAAAAGCTCCTCAGTCTCATATGGGACATGGACCTTGCGCAAGAGTTTCGACGGGTTATCGATGTTATCGGCAGTCGCGATGTCGGAAAGCTCGCCTTGCGCGGTACGCCGATGCGAGCTCTTCCACGTCATTACGCTGACGTAATGGTGGAGTTTTATAATGCGCATGGTGCATCTCGGAGAAAAGCCGAATCAAAACAAGCGCTTTGGGATGAAACGCACGCTCTCCAGCTCCGATTGGGTGTCACCAATGCGGAAATCTACCATGCGCTCGACCTCAATCCTGGTAATGCTAATGCGTATCTAAAACATGCGATGCTCGAGAAGCTTTCGCTTACCAACGCGCAGCGCATATTGGATTATCTCAACGGAATGTAACTGCTACTTTCACCTGGTGCTCGTTGTAGTTTTTGCGATAATGGTCATAATGAATAACCCGATGACGATAGGAGGTGTTATGCAGGATCTTATCGCCCATACTGCGCGCATCAACGACCAGCTCGCACGCTATGGGGTCAAGTTCGGCATCTACAAGAATGGAACTTTTAACGAACGTTTATTCCCATTTGATGCAATAGCACGTGTAATCAGCGCCGACGAGTGGGAAACCCTCTCCCGCGGCCTTGCGCAGCGCGTAGATGCGCTCAACGCATTCCTCGCAGATGTGTACGGCCCGCGCCGCATAATCGCCGATGGTGTTGTTCCAGAAGATTTCACGATCAGCTCACCGGGGTTCCTTGCGCCATGCGTGGGCATCACGCCTCCTAAGGGTATTTACAGCCATATCTCGGGGATAGACCTCGTGCAGTCACGTGATGGTACGTGGTATGTGCTCGAGGATAATCTGCGCATTCCAAGTGGTGCGAGCGATCCGCTCATCAGCCGTGATATTTGTCGCCGATGCAGCCCCGAGACCTTCAGGCGTAATAACGTCATGGAGAATCGTACGTACGGTTCTATGCTCAAAGAAGTTATGGATAACGTCAACTGCGGTGGCATCAACGTCATTTTCACGCCTGGTCGCTATAATGCTGCATATTTTGAGCACAGCTATCTTGCCGAGCAAGCTAACGCCGTGCTCGCGGAAGCCAACGATCTTTATGTTGAGGACGAACGCGTCTATTACAAGAGCTTCGATGGAGATCAGCGCGTCGGCGCAATATATAGGCGCGTGAGCGACGAGTACATGGATCCGACGTGCTTCCTTCCCGAAAGCGTGATCGGCATACCCAACCTCATGACCGCCTATCGTGCTGGAAATGTCGCCATCATTAACGCTCCCGGAAATGGCGTTGCGGACGACAAGGGGATTTACTATTTCGTACCGCGCATGGTCACCTACTATCTCGATCAAGAGCCGATCTTGCAGAATGCACCGACGTACCTGCCGATGTTCGAAGAAGACATGTCATATGTAATGGACAATTTCGAAAGCCTTGTTATCAAGGACACGGCCGAGGCAGGTGGTTATGGCGTCGTATTCGCAGGCACGCTCCCAGCCGAGGCGCGAGAGGATTTGCGTCGAAAGGTGGCTGGGAACCCGCGCCGCTGGATTGCCCAGGAGATCATCGATTTCTGCGAATTACCCGTTCATCTGCCTGAAGGGGACGTTTTGCGCAAAGCCGACTTACGCGCTTTCGTTCTCACCGGCCGCGAAACGCGCGTTTGGCCGAGCGGTCTGACGCGATACTCTCGCGAAGAGGGCAACGCCATCGTCAATTCGAGCCAAGGAGGAGGTTTTAAGGACACATGGATTCTGAAATCCTAAGCAAGACAAATCGCCTGTTCTGGCTGGGGCGTTACGTCGAGCGCACGCTTATTTCGATAGAAATTATGCAGGATGCATATGACCGGGCCATCGATTACGAGGAATTCGATTACACGACTTTTTGCGAAAAGCTCGAAATCGAATGCCCGTACGAAACGTCCGACGGCTTCATTCTGGGATTTTTGTTCGACGAATCCTATTTCTACAGCGTAGTGAATTCGCTCAACTACGCCTACGATAACGCCATCGTGCTGCGCGAGGTCATAAGCAGTTCTGCGCTTTCGTATATACAGATGGCAGTAAACATCATGCAGAGCGCTGCAGCGGGCGTAGCGCCTATGCTCGAGTTGCAAAGCGTCGTCGATATGCTGTATGCGTTCCGCGGCTGCTGCGATGATAGTATCCTCGATACGCATAGCCGCTATACCGTCAAATGCGGATACAGCGTAGAGCGTATCGACATGTACGTACGACTCGGTTTCCATACGCACACGCTCGACCGAGAATTCGCGCGCTTGCAGTCGCGCTTGCAGCGCACGCCGATGCGTCGCGATGGGCAAAAGCTCATGGTGCTGCTCGGCATGGCCCCCAATCCCGATCCCGCCAATAACCGCGACCTGCTTCTCGAGTGCGTAGAAGGTCTGTTTTTGGACGTGTAGAACTGCTTGGGGAACGAGTTGCACCCCTGGGGCTATGCTCGAGAATGAGTCATGCCCCTGGGGCGAGACTCATTTCGGGGAATTTGGTAATGAGTCATGCCCCTGGGGCGAGACTCATTGCGGTTGCCTAGATTTGGAGGCATTGATGAAAACGTTGGAATACCGCTTTACTACAACGGTCGAATTTAGTGGTCCTGTGCGCGAACATGTGTTTGTATTGCGGTGCCTACCTTATCGCCAACCTGGGATTTCGGTCATAAGCGAGCATGTTGAAGTTGGCCCCGATGCAATCAGCTCTCGTCAGCGCGACAGCTTGGGCAACGAGCTCGTGGTCGGAAGCATTCGAAAACCGCACGACCGTATTTCGTATGTCAGCGAAGGGGTCGTTCGCGTGGGGGCAACGATTGCTCAACCGGGTTCCCAGGGTGCTCAAGATTGCTTTCACCCATTGTATAAGTATCCCTCCGAACTCGCGCGCGCAAATGAAACCATGCTCGAATGGGCACATGGCGCAGGTTGCACGTTCGAGGAGTTTCTCGAATTCGGAGATTCTTCCCAGCCCAATACCACAGATGAAACTAATGCGAAACTCTTGACGTTCGAGAGGCTCGGCACGACCGTGCACCATTTCATGGCATATGAGCCTGGAGCTACGAGCGTATCGACCACGGCTGCCGAGGCGTTTGATGCCAGGAGCGGCGTGTGCCAGGATTTCGCGCATATAATGATTGCGATTCTTCGCGCTCACGGAATTCCCGCTCGTTATGTGAGCGGGCTTGCCGTCGGCCAGGGGACTACGCATGCATGGGCGCAAGCTTTTATCGACGGGGCGTGGCATGGTTACGACCCCACGCGCGATACGCGTGTCGACGATACGTATTTGCCGCTCGCTGTCGGGCGCGATTGGTCGGACTGCCCCATCGAGCGCGGTAGCTTCTGGGGGCTCGTCGACCAGACGCAGACGGTGTTCATGACGATGAGCGAGCGCTTAGAATAGCGTTAGAGATTATTCGTAACCTGCCAGCCTGTGCAGAAAGGCCTCCATGAGAATCGAAGTATCAGTTCACGAACTCGCGACGGGTGAGATGCTGCGCATCGAAAAGCACCGTTTTGCGGCGAAGCAAGTCGCTGACGATGCACCGCGAGCGTGCATCGTCACGGGCATTCATGGTGACGAACTCGAGGGCCAGTATGCCGTATTCGAGCTTGCGCGGCGTTTGCATGAGCATCCGGAGTGCCTTGCCGGCATCGTGGACATCTATCCTGCGGCCAATCCGTGCGGCATCGGCGCTATCGAGCGGGGAATTCCACAGTTTGACCTGGATATGAATAGGGTTTTCCCAGGAAATAACAGCGCGTCGCCGTTCGAGTCGATGGCGGCTGATCTCGTGGCGGACGTCGCTGGTGCCACAGTGGCGTTCGATATCCATGCAAGCAATATCTTTTTGCGAGAATTGCCGCAAATTCGTATCAATGAGGTATCGGCCGAGCAGCTCTTGCCGCTTGCGCG
>CADBQL010000396.1 GCA_902796815.1 uncultured Coriobacteriaceae bacterium
AACATCATAGCGACGCGAGCGCCAGGATATTCGCCGTTGTCGTCTTCGAGCTTAGACCACTGCTCCTCGGCGACGAGCGTCGGATCGTGCACCTTGACCGCTGCATAGACGGCTGTCTCGAGCCGGACGGTTTGACCATCGTCCCAGCCCCAGGGCATGAAAAACTTATCGCTCTCGCCTGGCAGGCCCTCTTCCTGGAAATTGTAAACATACTTGCGATCGAGTCCGTACACCTCGATGAGCACCGAGCGCAAAAGGCCGACTGTCGCGATGTCACCATCATCGCCATCAAACAAGTTCGTGTGATACTTCCCCTTCATGTAGGCTACCGCATCGTCAACGCGCTCGTCGTCGTTGAGCACAGCTGGAAGGGCATCGCTATTGAAAGGAGAGTACGTCACGACTTGATACACCCTCACACACGCAAATCCAACGAGAACCAGCGCCGCCAGCACAGCTGCCACAATGCCCATGATGCGCAAGGCCTGCGACCGTGGATTGGCGTTGAGCAAGGCTTTTTTTACCTGATCGACGCTGGCGTATCGCTCGTTGGGCGAAAACGCCGTGCAGCGCGCGATAATCTTGGCAAGCGGCCGATAGACGTGCACGTTTTTGTTGTCGCGCGTGCTACCGGTCAGCAGGTAGCGCAATAGCACGCCAAGCGCATAGATGTCAGCGCGCGCGTCGGTCTGCGAGAAACCGTACTGCTCGGGCGGGGCGTAGGCAACCGTGCCGAAGAAGCGCGTATCGGTATCGTTTTCGCTACGATAGACGCGTGCAATATCGAAATCGATGAGCGTGATGGTGCCGTCGGAGCCCACGATGACGTTTTGGGGCTTGATATCGCGATGGATTATCGGTTCGTCGCGATGGTGCAAATAGGCCAAGATGTCGCACAGCTTCACGCACAGCTGCACGATTTGCTGTTCGGAAAGGTCATTTTCGCGCGCATGTCGCTCAAGCGATACGCCTTCGACGAATTCACGCACAATGACGATCGTCTCATCGTTCTCGTACGAGCCCGAAAACACCGGTAGGCCAGGATGGTCAAGCGACTGCAGCAGCGTATCCCGCTCGCCGACTGACCAGGTGGATTTGTCGTAGCACTTCGCTACGTAATGCTTTCCCTCATCGTCAATTGCGACAAACGTATCGACGCCGAGACGCTCGGCAAGGCACTCTACGAGAGTGAAACGCTCGAGGAACTCGGCGGGATACGCTTCGTCGTCGTAGGAGCGTATTATTGCTTCGAGCAGGCTGTCGTTGTCAGCGTCGCCGGGCGCACCCAACGTGAATGCCGCAGCAGGCATGCTGGGGGCATCAGCCTTGGTAGACGCGCCAGGCAACTTGCCCTCATCAAACACGCCATCATCTGCCAAACGGGCGTTCATCGGCGTTTTCCCCCGATTATCGGAAGCTCGTGCTCATACAAAACCTGTTGCGTATCCACGAGCGATTTGCGGTTATGAAGGCAAAACGCGATGATCGCATCGCGTTTGACCTTGGGATGAAGAGGCGTGACTTGCGCTATTTTCAGGAGCTGCTGAGTTTCGTCGGTCGAAAGCGCAAGCCCAAACGCAAGCTGGAGCGCCGAGTCGCGCGACGGGTTGCGGGCACCCGAAAAGAGCCGATAGCCAAACGAACGCTCGATATCTGCGCGACGTATGACCGTCTCAGGCTTTTCGCCACGCTCTTCGCATAGCGCTGAGATGTAATCCGAAAACGCTGGAAGCTCGCATTCGGAACCAGCGTTTTCCAAAAACCGATCGATAGTCGGAGCTTGGAAAAGCCGCGCCCAAAGCTCATTCGTCGATATGCTTTTCGATTTGTCTTGCAACGACTCACCGCCCCGGTTTGTGTACAGGAACGATCTCGGAGCGCATTTGCGCCTAGAATCTCAGCTCCATAATGTAGTCATCCATTATATAACCTTCACCGATATCGGTCTCGACAGCGTCGATTGTTTTGAAGCCCGTCCCCTCATATGCGCGAATTCCCAGATCGTTGTACTTGTTTACCGTCAGATACATCGCCTCGAACCCGCGCGCGAAGCATAAGTCTTCGTAGAACTCGATAACCCGACGGGCATACCCATGTCCGCGTGCCTCTGGGAACAGATAGATTTTGGAGATGAAAAAACGGTTCGTCTCAGGCTCGTTATGTCCGCCCGTGAAGCCGACAATCGATTTCTCGAGGCCGTCATCGTCGTTTTCGGTGGCGACGAGAAACCAGTATTCGTAATCGTGCTCGGCCATGTCACGTGTGATGGCTTCGAAGCTCTGGAATTTTTCGACCATGTACTCGGTCTGGTCGGGCCCAATAATGGATGGCCAGTACCCACGCCAAATCTCGCCCGCAATGCGCGCAAGCATCTCCTGGTCGGCAATGGATTTCACGGGTACGATCGACAAACTCATAGGCGATATCCTTTCGAAAAAAATATATTGAAAAAGGATTATACGCCAAAACGCCATACGAAGGGCAACGGGTTTCCGATCTCCGTGCCGGAGGCATCCTCCGCTCCGGCGCGGGCTAACCGCTCGTCGTCCGGGCGCGACAGAACGCAAACTCGCTCGCTTCGCTCGCTCAAACAGCGCGTTCTGACCGCCGCGCCCTCCCTCCTCGCAGTCCGCGAAGTCGCGTCGGACGCCTCCGGCGCGGGCCTGTGGCTGCGGTTTGCCGAGGGGCGCGGAGCGGAGATCGGAAACCTGTTGCCCTTTTGCTTGAGCTATACTTCGCGATTCAAAATCTTGTAGATCAAATCCATGTCCAGGCTGTTGCGAACGGCATCGGCAAGCTTGTCGTACTGGGCTTCCTTGTAGGATTTCATGTCGACCGCCTCAATGGCCGACTCATCGAGGCCCTTGGCTGCGAGCAGGGACGACACGACTGCCTGGCCGCATTCCTTGGAGTCGAAAATGCCAT
>CADBQL010000397.1 GCA_902796815.1 uncultured Coriobacteriaceae bacterium
CATTCTCCCGCCTATGCCAGCGTCATAGGCGTGGCCAAAAAAGGAGTATCTTTTGGCTGCATCCTGTGCGACCAAAAGGAGCCCCCTTCTAGCCACAGCCCCTTAGCGTGCGCTCAGCTTGTTGAAGCCCGTTTCGTTAGTCGCACCGGTAATGACCTGCAGCTCCACCACGAGCGAGCCGTCATCTTGCAGCGTGTCGGCACTTGCGCCAGCAATCTTGTTGACAAAATCGAGCGTACCGATAACCTTGTCCAATTTGGGAAGCGTAATCACCTGATTCGCGTTTCCGCCCGTGACCACGGCATCCGCCGCCGCATCGGCGTCGGCGAGCGATTGGGACTTGCCGTCGCTACCTGCGTATTCGTCGGTGATGATGACCGTCTTTATGCCTTCTGCCTCGATCTTCTTGCAATTCATGATCAGGTCCGTATCGGGATTTCCGAAACCTTCCTGCGAGATGATTGCGCCATCGAGACCGAGCATGCGACACAGCTTCGCCGTCTGATTCGACGAGCGCTCCTTATCGGCAAGGTAAACGTTCTCGTTGGTGATGATGTGCGCCACGAAGTTGAGCGTCTTGCCGTGCTCGGCATACAAATCGGCGATCACGCTGTTGTTCAGATGGATATAGGTTGGATTCTTATCGCATGCAGAAACGCAGTTTCCCGACACGATGGCACCGTCCATAGACTCGGTGGGATACAGGATTGTCGGCAAAATTCGCTTGGCATCGACGCCGTAGACGTACGTATCGTGCAGCAAGCCCTGGCTCTGAAGCATTTGGACGTAGCCGACGCGGGGCAAATCGGGATACGCCTGGAGGCTCTCAGCAAGATCGGGTGTCTCGAATTCCTGCACTTCATCAGGTTCGATATCGCGACCCAACTCGCCGAGCGATGTGGCGACGCGGAACCCGGCCATGCGGACTGCACGCTCGTATTCGTGAGCTTCGATGCCCTCCGCTGGCGTGCAAACCATCACGAGGTTGAGCGTCTGGGAAAACGGCGTGTAGGCGGCACCCGGCCCGGACATGTCGATGATGCCTTCCTGAAAACCCACGATGGGCCCAGCTGTCACGAGCGCCATGCCCGAAAGCGCGTGGGTTCTTCCCGAACCGACCGTATCGACGCCAGCTATCATGCCAGGGAAAATCCCTCCGGGACCTTCCACCTTGACGCGAGGCTCGATAACGTCTTTCACCGGCGTAATTCGAGTCGACTCACCGGGCTTGGCAATGTCGAAGCTTGCCGTGGCGAGGTTTTCGTCCTCGAGAACGAGCTGCTCGTATTCTTTCGGGTTGACGTAAAGCACCCCGTTTTCCAATTTAGTTTCGTCCGCGAACACGATGTCTTTGATATAGATCTTTCCTAACGTCAGCTTCACCTCGCCACCCCTTTCGAAATCGTCATGCCACTTTCCGCGGCGCCGCATCAACTTGACTCATTCCGCGCAGAGCGCAGAGCTCCTTGTATGAGCGAGAAGTCCACAAGCTGCAAATCGTGTAAGGTTCGCTCGTCGTATAAACTCGTCTTGTCGGCAAACTTATCGCATGCGAAAAGTGCCTCCGACGCGAGCCGCGCCGAAGCGAAATCCATTTCTGACGAAACCTCGCTTGCCACAAGCATCGACTTGTAAGGCGTTTCTCCTGGCTTCACGCTCCCCGAAAGGGGATGTGTAAGCAGGCGATGACCTTGCGAAACGTAGCTCGCAGCCTCTTCGAAAATACCTCGGATGCTAACGGGTTCAAAGACGATGTCGGCTTCGGAGGCGCATTCGTCAAGCACCATCGGATTATTCGTTAACACGAAGAATCTCACAGCAGCCCTCCTCCGACCGTCCAAGCGCGGACGCGAGTCCCTTTTCGCGTTCTCCAAACAAAAAAGGACGCCGACCCGCATCGGGTGCTGGCGTCCTTCTGTTTTCCCGCCATGCAACGTGCGCATTTCCAATCGCTCCACGCTACACGCCTGCAAAACGAAAAGGGATGCGACAAGGCCTTTCGACCTTGCGGCATCCCTTCTGTCTTACAAGAATCCAGAATTCGATTGGTTCCCGGTCCTTTTGCTTGAAAGTTTCACACCCAAGCTGCCACACTTGGATGCTTGCCTCTTCAGCGGCCGCTTTGGCTCTCTCCCGGAAACGTCGCTTCGTTTGCCATTAAAGTATCAAATGGGCATGATAGTTGTCAATATCGCCCAGCCACAGCGCGA
>CADBQL010000398.1 GCA_902796815.1 uncultured Coriobacteriaceae bacterium
AACGCGCATCAACACTAACGGCATCAAGCTGACTCCCGAATACTGCAAGCGTCTTCGTGTGGTTTCGCTCGACAGCGTGCAGGTTACGTTTTATTCGCACGATGAGAGCATCCACAACGAGCTCGTCGGCGCCAACCGCTTCAGCGAGACCGTCGCAGGCATCAAAAACGCCTTGGCGGCAGGTATCAGCTTGAGCGTCAACACGCCGCTATGCACATTGAATCGCGATTACGTGCGTACGCTGGAGTTTCTGCATGGTTTGGGCGTCATGTACGTGACGTGCTCCGGTCTAATCACGACGGGAAATGCGGCGCGGCCCGCATCGGGGCAGCTTCAGCTTCAGCCGGACGAAATCAAACAAGTGCTGGCCGATGCCGTGCACTACTGCTATGACAACGACATGGAAATCAGCTTCACGTCACCTGGTTGGGTCGAGCCCGAGTTCTGTCACGAGCTCGGCATCAGCGCTCCGGCATGCGGTGCGTGCTTGAGCAACATGGCGATCACGCCGGGCGGAAATGTTGTGCCTTGCCAGAGTTGGCTTGACGGGGTTGTGCTCGGCAATATGCTCGGCGATAGTTGGGAAAGCATTTGGGAAGGACCCCGCTGTAAGGCGATTAGGGACAAGTCGTCCCTGATGGACGGCACATGTCCTCTTCGAAAGCAGCAGATTGAGATTTTACGGGAGTTATCGGGCGGCAATGCGATTGCGGGTGGTGTTGTGCTCGCAGCTGATGGCGCGGCTATGTCAGATACACCCGCGCCTGCGGTCGGTAGCCCAAACCCCACGCCGACCGAAAGGGGTGATGCGCAATGAAGCTGAATGAAGCACGTTGCAGCTCATCGGCCACCTATTCGGCAAGGTTTTTCTTTACCATGCTCATCGCGGCGCTTGCGTTGGCGGCCCTTGCCATAACCATACCTTTAACCCGTGCGCAAGCGGCCACAGGTGACCTTGACGAAATCATAAACTACACCATCACGGTGGACGTAAACGATGATGCAACCCTCGACATGGTTTATCACATCGATTGGCTTGTCCTCGATTCCACATCTGATGGCCCGCTCACGTGGGTGCGCGTCGGCATTCCTAATAAGCATTACGTTTCGCTCGAACCCTTGAGCTCCACTATCGATGACATCAGCTATAGCTCGTCAAGCGGAGGCTGCGCTCGCATCGATTTGGATCGCGCTTATCGGGCTGGTGAAATCGCGAGCTTCGACTTCAAGCTCGCGCAGGATTATATGTACCAGGCGAACAGGGATAACGAAGGTGAAACGGTCTTCGAGTTCACCCCCGGCTGGTTCGATGACATCGAAGTCGACAATTTGGTAGTGCGGTGGAGCGCCGACAAGGTCGAGCGCATTGCGCCTGCCGCTCAACAAGAAGGCGACTACTACGTCTGGCGCACTTCGCTCGGAAAGCGGCAGCGCTATACGGTAACGGTCGCCTATCCAAATAACGCATATGCTTTTGACATCTCCAAGACGATTGAGCAGGGCAGTTCGAGCAGCTCTGATGACGACAATGATTGGATTTACGGGCTCATCGGTCTTGCGGTGCTCGCTTTCATGGGATGGGCGTCTGTTTCTATCTTCTTGGGTGTAATACGTGCCATAACAAGCTTGTTCACTCGTACGTCGGGCTTTTCGTCTGGAAAGAAGAAGATAACGCGCACCAAAGTTGTTTACTATCCTACCTGCCCAGGATGCGGTGCCGCTCGCGAAGAAGGCAAGGAAACGTGCTCGTATTGCGGACGCAGCATGATTCAAAGCGAGGAGAAGGTCACCGAGGAAGATCTTCCTCCTGAGGAAAACGCGATCAGAGGCAAGGACACCGACGGACTGTACGCGTACTCTTCGCAGCCAAACACGTATTTGCGTGTACATGTGGTGCCTGTGCCAGTGGTCCACAGTACACGATCGCATAGCTCATGCGCGCATAGCTCATGTGCGCACAGCTCTTGTGCATGCGCATGTGGCTGTGCATGTGCATGCGCTTGCGCAGGTGGCGGTCGTGCTGGCTGCACTGCGAAGGATTTCTACAATACGGATTTGAAATTGCGCCAGCTCGAATTGAAGTAGAAGGAGAGGCGCATTGAATGAAACTACTACTGATGCGCCATGGGCGAATGTGCATTCTTGGCAAGAGAGGGTAGGAGAACCACATGAGTAAGATAGTTGTAATCAAAGGCAGCGCGCGCAAAGGCGGCAACAGCAATTCGATGGCGGATGCGTTCATCGCAGCTGCGGGTGAGCTTGGACACGAGGTTGTGGAGTGCAACGCGACGAGCATGAACCTGAACGGATGCCACGGATGCATGTCGTGCTTCAAGACGGGAAAAGCCTGCACGCACGACGATGACTTCAACACCATCGCCGATGATCTGCTCACCGCAGATGGCTGGGTGTTCTCGTTCCCGATTTATTGGTACACCATGCCCGGTCAGACGAAATGCATTCTCGATAACGTTTTTTCGTTTGCAGTTGGCGGAAAGGACTGCAAGGGCAAGAAAGTTGCGATAATCTCTTGCTGCGAGGAGAACGACATGACGGTTTTCGATCATGCAGTCGGTCCGTTCGAGCGAGGCGGCGCACTCATGGGTTGGGATTTTGTCGGCAACGTGCTTGTGCCGGGCGTGAATAACGTCGGTGACATCGCGAATACCGACGGCTGTGAGCAAGCTGCTGCTCTTGCGCAGAAGTTTTAGCATTGAAAGTCGATGTGAGTTATTGACCAGGAGAAGCGATATGGCTAACGAGTCAGGATTTGGGCGGGACAAGCACTCCGTCGACCAGCAAGGCAAGCCTGAGGATGTGCTGGCAATGGCTAAGGCGGAAGGTTATGAGCTTTCCGATGAAGACCTTGACCAGGTGGCCGGTGGATCTTGGGGCGCCGAAAAGGACGGAGCATGCCCGTCTTGCGGGAGCACGAGGGTTTCACCTCAGGGCATGCATTCGTACGAATGCCTTGATTGCCATAAGCATTTCAAGATGAACGCGAGTCGCCCGATATCGTAGTGGTACGGCAGCGGGCAATCGCTCAAAAAGCGCAGGAGACTGATGTTCCAAAAGGAGCCAAAAGGGAGTATCCCTTTTGGCCCCTTGGTGCTATTCGGTGCTCGAGTTTTGAGAATTTGTTAAGAAGGGCTTTTTACGTTCTCGCGGGGGGCAAACAACCTTTGGAGGTATCTATGCAGAACGCAAGCGTGGTATTCAGCTTGACCCAAGTTATCGACGCTATCGAAGACGCGTCGGTCGATGTCCAATGGTTCGCAAACGCCGAAACGGGTGAGTTAGGCTGCTACGACAGTAGATACACCACAATGGAAGAATACGACGAGTATGCCTTCGAGGGTGAGGAATGGCTCAGGCTGCCCGACGATCGCGATCGTGGCGATTGGCGCAACATGCGCGACTTTGCGTATGCGATAGGAGGCGCGGAAGGCGACGAGCTGCTCGATGCCATCCACGGTAGCGGGGCTTTTCGTAACTTCCGGCGTGCGGTCGAGCGCATGGGCGCGCTGCAGAGTTGGTATGCCTACAAGGACGAGCGAATCAGCGAGCTGGCTATCGAATGGCTCGAAGACAATGGCCTTACCTGGAACGATGGCCGCCACGAAAACCTCAAGCGTGACTGGCGCTCTCTATTGCCCGATGCGTTGAGCGTGCGTCTCCAACTCGAGGTACTCGACTGCACCCTGAGCGTTTGCAAGCTCGAGAAGCTTTCCCATGGCTTGTTGGGTGGAGGTTTTTGCAGTGTCACCTGCACCGATGAAGAGATTTCCGTCGTTTGCGAAACCAGCAAGGTGCCCGAAGACGCCATCATGCGCGAGGATGGTCTGCGCGCGCTCAAGGTGAAAGGTCCGCTCGACTTTGGTCTCATCGGCATTTTGGCCAAAATCTCAACCGCGCTTGCCGAGGCTGAAGTGCCCCTGTTCGCTGTTTCGACCTACGATACCGATTACGTGCTGGTCAAGGACGAGCATCTTGATGATGCAATTGTCGCGTTGCGCGGCAATCGCTGCATTGTTGGGTAGTTTTGGTTTGCGTAGTTTTTTGAATAGCCTTCCGCATCTTTGATGAACCTTTTGGGTGCGCCTTCGGTTATGGGGAGGGCTTCGCGATCGAGAGCTTTACGGACGGAGAGGGCTATGCGGCCGTGGGGGATTCGGCAGTCGAGGAATCCTCGGTCGAGGGTCTCGTGGCTGTGGAGGGCTCAGCGGTCGAGGTACCTGCAGCAACGCCCTGGTCAAGAGGCGAAATATAGGCTTTCCCATCGCAAATGTCAAAGGCGACGTTCATGCCTTGCGAGATTTCCTCCAGACGTGTGAGGGTCTCGGTCGCCTGCGCGTCCGTGGCGAAATCGGGGATGCCGTAGGTGTCGTCGAGATACAACGGCGTGACCACGACGTTTTTGATGCCGTCCTGCGTCATGTCGAAGTTCAGCACGATTGATTCGTGCGTGTGGTCGTATTTTTGCCAAAACACGCAGTTGCCGTGTGCGTAGGCGATGAGCGAGCCCTTGTAGAACTCGACGCCCTCCATGACGTGCGGGTGGTTGCCCAGGATGACGTCGGCTCCGGCGTCGACGAGCTGATGCGCTGGTTCGCTTTGCAGATAATCGCTGATGTAGTCTTCATACTCGACGCCCCAATGCATGGCGACAATCACGATATCGTGAGTCGCCTTAGCTTCGCTCACGCGCTTGCAGGCGTCCTTCATGTTCAGGCGCGCCGAAACGACTCCTGGCTCATCGCCGAACGCGACAAAGTAATCGGGTACGATGTCGGTCCACGAGAAAAATGCGATCGAGGCGCCGTTGACCTCGAGTTCGGCAGGTGTTTCGGCTTGCGCTTCGTTCATGCCGGCGCCCGCATGCAAAATGCCCGCACCGTCGAGCGCGGCAAGCGTATCTTTGAGCGCTGGCCCTGTGTAGTCCATGATGTGGTTGTTCGCGAGCGAAACGACGTCGATGCCGCTGTTCGTGATGCTGTCGATGGCCGAAGGTCGGCCGATGATGTAGACGTCCTTGTCGATGACCGGCTCGCTTTCGTTGTCGCTGAGCGGGCTTTCAAGATTCGAAATGGTCACGTCGGCCTGGGCGAGGGTGTCGGCGATGTTGGCCATTGCGCTCGCTCCGCCGTTGGCGTCGATGTAGTCGGCAACTTCGCGCCAAAAGATCAAGTCGCCTGTTGTGGCGAACGAAATCGAATAGGGTCCGCCCGCTCCCTGGTCGGATGCAGCTGCGTCAGAAGCGTCAGCGGCTTCGTCGGCTGATTGTTCGCCAGAATTACCTGCCAGAGCAAACGCGACGCCCGCGATGAGCGCCGCCGCTGCAATCAACGCTATGATTAGGTATTTGTTGGAAAAGATCGAGGCGACTTCCCCCTGGCCTGATGGTTGGGTTTGGCTTGACGATCGGCGTGTCGTGGTGGGGCGTCGTCCTGGCTCGGCGCGCCTCGGTGTGGGGGAGCGGCGTGCTGGTTGAGAGCTTCTTGTCGAGCTTGAGCGGCGCGCCGACTGGGAGCGTCTCGTCGAACTTGAGCGGCGTGCTGGCTGGCCGTTTCCTGGCGAGGCTGACTGGCGTGTTGGCTGGGTGTTTCTCGTCGGGTTCGGCGTGCGTGCTGGTCGGTTGCCTCTCGTCGAGGTCGAGCGGTGCGTTGGTTGGGCGTTTTCAGCATCATGCAAAACCGACGTACTTTCTTGGCCAGCGTTGCTGCGCTCTCGTGATGCAGGCTCGTTATTCAAATCGTCATCGCCCATGAAACTCCCCTGTGATTAGCCGTTTTGCACATTGTACAACGCACCGTCAAACAGTTGCAATGAGGTGCAGCAGCCGTTGTGGCCCAGTCGGGGCTGAAGGGCTACAACGGCACATCTCGGTCGGGCGAGCCGATAGTGAATGGCATTGTTTCGCAGGATGTAGTTTTCGAGGTCCAGGTAAACCGCGTCGCGTGGACTATAACTCGATGGACTGACCTGCGGCGATGTAGGCGAGGCGGTCCCCCATCTG
>CADBQL010000399.1 GCA_902796815.1 uncultured Coriobacteriaceae bacterium
GCTTCCTCGTTGACGACCATCTACGCTGATTCCACCTGGATATTGCCTTCGAGCGGCATCAGCGGATCGCAATGCTTCTACAACTGTCGGAACCTCGTCGGCGGAAACGGCACCGCATGGTCGAGCTCTAACGTGAACTATACGTATTTCCGCGTCGACGCATCAGGCATACCGGGGTATCTGACGGCTAACTAGCCGATAGAGCCGAAATCAGCAAGAGTTATAAAACCGTGGTCTCATTCCTGTTCTTCGACGTACTTAAGCAGTGCGATTTTCGTTATCCGAACGCGTGTGCCCACGTGGAAGCATTCGAGCCTCCCACGTTGGATCTCGCGGCTTATCGTCTTGAGTGTGACGCCTAGCAAGTCTGCAACCTGCTGTTTCGTCATGACGTCAGGCTCGTGCTCGAAGAGTTTCACTTCATCGGACTTCGGTACCTCGGTGATGTAAACGACTTTCCCTTCCGGCATATCGGGTCTCCCTTTAAATCTTGCATCCGTCCAGCGAATGATATTGCTTAGGAGACTCGGTTTTCCGCATTTACGGCTAAGTCAGTCTTTATCAGTTTTCACCGTTAATTGTCATTGGTTGGCTATGCGACATTTTTGATAGTCATTCGAGACAGCCGTTGCAAGACACATTTCGAAACCATATAATTAGGATATATCCTAACTCGGAGGCAGATATGGCTGATACCAACAATTGGAAGCTTTGGGAACTCAGCCCTGTTGTGTATACACTCGAAGATGCGAACAGCGATGTCGATCATACGAACAACCTCATCACTCGGTGTATACCTCAGAAGAAACGCGAGGAGCGCAAGCAGGCTAGCAAAGCGTTAAAGCGATTGTCGACCCAAGGCGTTGAAAACACCTTGCGGATGAAGCGAATCAAACTCTACCAGACAGCTGGATATCCGCTCTATGAGCTGGTGATAGGCAGGAGCACTGTTTGGCGGATGTTTCTAGTGAAGCATGAGGGGAACGTTTACGTGGTGATCATCGACGTGTTTGAAAGCCATAAGGGTGATGACAGGCTTGTGAAGGACCGAGCCAGAAGGTGCAAGGAGAGGTATGAGATTGCCTATCGACTTGCAGTCGAGAAGTTCGGAGGTGCCTAAAATGGGCGAAAACATTGAGTTGAAGCTGTTCGGGGAAGAGTATGAGGAAACCCCAGAGACGCTGCTTTACGACTATGTGCTTGACTTCGGAGACGTTGCCGACGAGATGGCTAAGGCGCAGGGAATGACCCATAAAGACATCGCCGAAGCGGCGGGTATGAAGGCATCAACCCTATCGCAGATTCTATCGGGCAACTCGAACCCAACCGTGAAAACTCTCGAACGTATCGCGCTTGCTCTTGATTGTAAGCTCGAATCGCCAAAATTGGTGCCGCTCGTTGTGGCGGAGGCGGAAGAGTTTCTGAGGGGCATGTTTGCCACCGGGGAGATACGCTGCACAGAAGACGAATCTAGATTCTGCGACCTCCGCGAGGAGGAGCTGTTTGATGCGAAGGTGTTGAAGATGGATCGGGAAGCAGTAGCGGAGGTGGCAAGGTAATGGAAAACACAATCGTATCGCCTCTTGAGGATTGCGGCGTTTTCATCGATGAGTTTGTATTTGAGACCGATTGGCCGATGTCCTCAGATGCAGATGATCTGTCAATGCAACTAGCCTACGATTACGATGTGCATATACCGAGGGAAGGGGCGGGTGCTTCCGAAATAAGATTCATGAAACACCGCTCTGGCGCCATAGGCATCAACGTCGAAGATCTCATACGCATGCACGCCCCATCCGACGATGAGGATCACACTTACAGCCCTAAAGTTAGCATGGCTATCGATTTGTATGTGATGTATGACTGGCGTATACGGAATGTTGATTACGACGAAGACGATGCGCCCCCCGCTTATGCCAGGGTGCATGTGAGAGGTCAGTTCTCTGCCAGCAGAGATAGCTTCGCGTCAGAGGTGACCGATGACGAGATTACCCAATGGGTCGGTATGAAGGCAATCGACATCATGTACGAAAAGGCGAAGCGGGCCGTGGAGGAGAGGCTGAGCGATTCGGGGATGGGCTGGCAGAAGTTGCCGATAATCAATCCGCGGGGCGTGTGGGAAAATGCGCGATTCGAAGGCGAGAGGAACGAGAATGGCGCAGCCGACCTGTTGAACCAAATGCTCGAAGACGGGAGCTTCTGGGATGACGATGAGGAAGACGGCGAGCTCGAGGAGGACAACACCGCTGCAGGAGCTGGCATATGGCGCATGAATGATGATGGTACCTTCGAGCTGCTCGAACCGTATCGTACGGAGCTCGAAGAGGCGCGGATATCATCCACGCAGGCCTGGACGTTGGCGCTCATCGCGTATCTGGAACCGCGCTGCCCTTACACCGCTGAAGAGCTGAAAGATGAGTTGTTGAAGCGCAATCGAGAGCGCAGCGATTCTAAGGTTCCGTTATTCGAGGAATTTGTGCTCGAGGCCTTAAGTGGCGAATTGTAGGAGAGCCCCATGATCGACATTGGGTTCAATCTCATGATGCGCGCCATGATGAAGCGGAAGAGCATTTCGGGGCTTGACCGCCTTGTTAAGGAGGAGATAGGCGCGCGTGACCCCTATTCGGTTTTGAGGACCGAAATCGCTGACGATCTAATCCCGCACAAAAAGGCGCTGAAGAAACTGGCTTCTGCAGTTGGCGCACCAGTTGAAAAGGTGCTATGGAAGCAAGACAAGACGTTTGCGAACCTGTATCCAATAATTGCTGGTCACAGTGAGGCGAGCCTGTCATTAGACGGAACTGTAAGAATCGACCACGACAATACCTGCACAGCAGATCTCGGAATAACCGTGAGGACGAGCAAAATTTCGAGGATGAGCATCGTCTGTCGCCTCCGCCACTTTGCCCAGGATGGGTGCATTGTGGAATATGTCAAGATTTGTTTCTGGGCCGGGGGCAAAACGATCGATTTTCTGATCGATCCAAAATACATGGGAGCGAAGAGTCTGGCGAAGCCGCTGGAGAAGAATCGCGACTACAAGCTGCTTCTCAAGGGGTGCGATCTCTTCTTGGGTGGAATCGGGGACCTCGAAGCTCACCTCAGAAGGATATGGGTCGAGGGAACGGCTCCGTGGACTGCAGTTTACAAATCCGAAGAAGATGCTGAGACAGCTTCGAATTGCGACCTATATCTCAGCCCCCAAGAGGCCCTCTACAAAGCGGCGTTCCCCAAGGAGACGTACTCCATCAGATATAAGGCGGGAATACCTAACTCTTGGAGTGTCGAGTCAGTTTGGAACGGGAAATTCAAGTACAGCATTCGGTGGGAAACCTTTGACGACCTGGCGTTGCGAACCTTGGTGCAAAACGGATATATGTTCTACGACACTCTGATGGCAGCTATGAAGCTAGCGGCCGACAAGGCCGATTCAGATGCGGGGCATCTTGAAGACAGCAGCACGGCAGTTGCGAACGAACAGCCCAAGCCGACGGCTAAGCAGATTACCCAAACGACTAAACCGCGCAAAAACGAGCGCCCTGTCGAAAAAGTGCACGTGAACGATCTCATCGTCAGATCGTCAATAAGGACGTGTAAGAATCCAAAGCACGAAATACGCGAGGTCACGGCTGTGGTGTGCATATTCACGCCAAAGAGGGGAGTTGTCGAAGAATCGGTCGATGCATTCTGCTGTCCGCAATGCAAGCGATACTACGTCTTGGAAAAAAACTTCGATCGCCTGCAGAGGAAGGGCAAACTCTGTTGCAGGGTCATTACGCGTCAAGGAACGATCACGGAGTTTGTCACGAAGCCGTCCGACGAGCTTGGCGACCAGTCGTTCTACAACTCGATGGGATACAACGTCAACCAGAAGGAGGACCTATCGCCTGGCGAGCGCAGGGCGATTTTGGATTTCATCATCGTCAACGACTTCAGGACGCAGAAACAGGCCATCGGCTATTTGCAGTGGCTCATCAGACGCAATGGCAGAAACAGGAACATGGGCAACGCAGTGAGAAGGTGGGAGAGCGACATCGACTACCTCATGAAGCGCAAGAAGTCCGACGTGAAGCGCGTCAAAATTGACAGGATATTCCTCACGAAGCACAAGTGGCGTTAACGTTTTACGGAGGCATGATGGCACGGTACAGCGAGCGTTCGTATTCGCCGAGCAGCGCGTTCAAGAACATGGGCTCTGGATTCTGGGCGAAGTACAGAGACGACCTGCTCATCTATGCCAAGGACCGTTCGAGAGTCGATGTCCCTGAGAAGATCCACTCTGAGTGGGACGGGTTCCTGCATCGGCCCAACGGCACGAACATCCGCATAGAGTGGGCCATGGCTCTGTACGATCATGGCGACTGGCCTGACTTGCCGCAGGAGGCGGAGGAGGAGACGCCTTCACCTGATGTCGCAGAAGAGCCGGACGACAAGAAGCCGGAACCGCCAACGGTCCAAATCAAGCGCGACGCTCAAGTTCGACGTCAAACTACAGCGAAGCAACACGTTAAGCAAAATGTCAGCAAGCCTTCGACCAGCGATAAGCCGACCGTCAAGCGGAAGTGCTCGAATTGCCGCTACTCGAAGAATCCTGATAGATGCGGACATGGGATGCTTGGGCCATGTGACGATTGGGTCGAGGCGACAAAGGTCGAAGAATGGTGGCCCACTTGGGATGACATGAAACGTGCTGAGCGCGAAGATTACAGGAACAGGTATAGGGAGCTGTAGTCGTCATAGAAAAGGGCCGAGGAAAACGCATCCCCGACCCTGCATCACTAATTCCTATGGTGCGCTTAAGCAAGATCGCTGCA
>CADBQL010000400.1 GCA_902796815.1 uncultured Coriobacteriaceae bacterium
ATGAGTCGCGCCCCAGGGGCGAAACTCATTCCGCAGGGGCGAAACTCATCTGGCTGGACTCACCTTCTTCACCGCCCCGTACGGACACGAAACGGCGCACATGCCGCACTTCTGGCACAAACGCCCCACGATATGCCCCGGTTTCCCAAAGCGCCCCTTCACTGCGTTTCCCGGACAGGTAAGCAGACAGCACCGTTCGCCCTGGCATTTTTTCTCGTCGATGACGTAGCTGATGAGCGCCGTGCACGTGAGACCCGGGCAGCACTTCGCAAGATGCGCCTCGTATTCTTCGCGGAAATAATGCAAGCTCGAAAGCACGGGAGACAGCGACGTGCGCCCAAGCCCGCACAACTTCGACGCGCAGTTGCGTTCGGCGACCTCTTGCAGGCGCTCGAGGTCGGCGGTCGTACCCTCGCCTGCGCAGATGCGTTCGTAAATCTCAGCGCACTCGTCAAGGCCATCGCCGCACGGCTTGCACTTGCGGCACGATTGGCGCGCCGAAAAATGCACGAGATACGATGCCGTATCGACCACGCACTGCTCGCGTGAGATGACGACGAAACCACCCGAGCCAATCATGCCGTTGATGCCAGAAAGGCCCTCGAAGCTCATTTCCAAATCCGAGAGCGTCGCCGGAAGGATCGCCCCCGATGGCCCGCCAATCTGCACGGCCTTGGGGTCTTCGGCGCACGCGATGTCTCCGACCACCGCTCCGAGCGAGATTCCGAGCGGAACCTCGACCAGACCGCCGCGCCCCACAGCGCCCGTAACCGAGAAAATCTTAGTCCCAGGGCTTGCTTGCGTGCCGACACCCGCAAACCATGTGGCGCCCTTCTCGACGATGAGCGGCACGTTCGCGAGCGTCTCGACGTTGTTGATGCAGGTGGGCTTTCCCCACAGGCCGCGCTCGGTCAGATGCGGCGGTTTGTGGCGCGTCGTGCACTCGCCGTTCTCGAGCACGTTGACCATCGCCGTTGACTCGCCGCACAAAAACGCTCCCGCGCCGCGCACAACCTCAACATCGAGCGAAAACCCCGATCCAAGCACGTCAGCGCCGAGCAGGCCAACCGCATACGCATCGGCGATAGCGCGGCGCACAGTACGCACCGCAAGCGGATACTCTGCCCGGATGAAGAAGTACGCCTGGTGAACGCCCGTGGCGAAACAGCCGATGATCAAGCCTTCGAGCACGCGGTGCGGATCGCTTTCGAGCAAGCCGCGATCCATGTAGGCACCAGGGTCGCCCTCGTCGCCGTTCACAATGAAAAAACGCTCGTCGGCATCGTTTTGCGTACACGCGAGCCATTTGCGCCCCGTCGGGAAACCTGCCCCGCCCCGTCCGCGCAGATTCGCCTCGATCACGAGCTGCACGATGTCGGCGGGAGGCATTTCGAGGGCGTGCGCAAGGGCGCCGTATCCACCTCGGGCGACATACTGGGCAATCGACGTGGGTTCGATGATGCCGCAGTTTGAAAGCACGCGGCGTTCCTGCAAGTCGAGTACGGAGTCGTCGATGAGGTTTTCGGCCAGTTCGTTGGGCACGCGCGCAGAAGCCACGTCAATCACACCTGCGGCAAGCGCATTGGCAAACGCGGTTGCTTTCGCAGCGTCCATGCGCCCGAACATGATGCTTCGTCCCGAAGAATCGCTCACCTCGATGAGCGGCTCGGCATAGCACAAGCCCTTGCAGCCGACGCGGTCGACCGAAATCGTCACTCCGGCAGGGGTCGTAAACTTCGTCGCGGACGCACCTTCGCCGAGGCTATCGTCTCGCAGCTCGTTCGCGTCGTCGCACGAGGGTGCAGGCATGCCGCACGCAACGCCAAGGCCCGCTTCGAGCGCCGAGAGCACCTCACGGGCGCCAGCTGCCTGACCGCAGGTACCCATGCCGACCATCACGCGCAAATCTGCACCTTCGAGCTGGGTAATCCCCTTTTCACACAATGTTTCGAGCATCGATGCCGATTCGGACTTGCCGTCATCGCCGGTTGAGGCCGCTGTCGCAAGCTTCTCCCCTAACGAATCCCCGCCTTCCGATGCGGGGCGACATTGGCTTTGCGCCGGCAAAGCACTCCTTTCCTCGTCGCCCCGCGCCTTCACCGGAACCTCTTCAGCCCGCTTAAAAGCTTCAGCTGCGATATCGCCTACTTGCATGACGCGCACGCGCCCGTAGGCCTCGCCTTCCACTACAACGACTGGCGCGATGCCGCAAGCGCCCACGCATCCGACCGTACGCAGCGTAATCAATCCATCTTCGGTCGTCTGACCAGCTTTGATGCCGAGCTTTTTCTCGAATTCGGCCACGAGCCGCGCCGATCCCTGCGTATGGCAAGCCGTGCCGTCGCACACTTCGACAATGCAGCGGCCCACTGGATCGTTCGACAGGGAGTTGAAGAAATCGCCCATGCGCACAATCTGCTCGACCGGCACACCCATGCGCTCGGCAATGCGCTCCACGGCCTCTTCGGGCAGGTAACGGTTCTCTTCCTGCACGTCGTTGAGGACGTTGAGCAACTGACCGGTCTTACTCGGATAGCGCTCGATAATGGCATCGACAGCATGCGCTACGCCCAGCGCGACAGCGCCATCGTCCAAATGCAGTCTTGTCGATACCCGCTCGACCATGCACTAACGCCCCTTCTCGCCGCGATCATCACCGATGCGCTTGCGATCTGCTGCGGCCAGGCGATTCTGATAGTTTTCCATTCCGAAGTACAACAGCATGTAGTAGGGCTCTTCTTTGCCGATAACGAGCAGCTCTTTTATCTTGGACAGGCGATACTGCAACGTGTTGCGGTGGATATGGAGCACCTCGCTCGTGAGCTTCTTATCGAAATCGCAGCAATAATACGCCTCGAGCGTCTTGAGGTACTCGGTATTGTTGTCCGCATCGTGGCGCTTAAGACATGCAAGCGTCGGGTGCTCGAGCGCCCCTTCGGGCAAAACCGACATGAGCGTGTCGAACGCGATTTCGGCAATGTAATCCTCGTAATGCGACAACGATTCGGACAGCTGCAGTTTCGTGTTGATCTCCAGAGCTTTTTGCGCTTCCCAACTGCGCAGGCGCACTTCCTTCAGATCTTCGAACATCCTGCTCACACCGCTTGCGAGGCCTTGACGGTCGAGCTCTTCCACGAGCATGTTCCCGCGCACCGAGCCGCGCGCATCCTTGGAAACGTTGCTCGCCAAGATATACAAATAACCGTTGTAGTCGGCCTGCACGGCACACTCGAAATACTTGGCCAGAACGTTTCCCATATAGGCCTCGAGTGGTACGAAATGCGGATTTCGCGGGCAGGCGCAGAACAAAAGGTACGGAGGACGGTTGGCCTCAACGAAATCGACTGGGAGGGAATCGGCGGTTATGGCTTCTTCCAAATCACCATTGAGCAGCGCAAACAGCGCTGCTGATGATGCGCCGCCACTCGCAATCTTCATACCGGCGTCCGCTTCCATGAGCATCGAAAACGCCTCGCCGACGATATCAGTCGCTTCGTAATGCCATTCCTGCACATCGACTCCCGTCGCGAGCGCCGAGAGATAGCCCAAAAGCTGTCCGGAATGGGAGCGCAATTCGACCGTTAGGCGCGGTGTTGAGGCAAAGTATCCCCAATCGATGAGAATGGCTTTCCCGGCCTGCTCATGTCGCGAAAAGTGGTCGTCTTCGGTAAAAATTTTCACAAATCGCGGCTCGATTTGGCGATTCATCTTGTTCGCATCCCACTGCTCGTCATCAAGCGGCACGTCTGGATATTTAGCGCGCACAATGTAGACGATATCGGTAACGACAATGGGCATATGCAGAATCTCGTATGCAGCGCGCGCAACTTCGGCCATACTTCGGGTGCGCAACGCCTCGAATAGAATTCGATAATAGCTCGACCCAACCATACGAGCGACCGTCCTCCAAGTTGTACGTGCTATCCCCCCGTCAACCTGATGCCCATACCGCCGGCAATCCAGGTTTTCGATGGTTCGAGGATAGCCCTTTCGCGGTTTTAACACCATATTTCAAGCACCGAAATGCATTTTTTTCGTTGTGCAATTTCACAAAATGCCACATAGAAGCGGATTGCATGCTACTTCTACCAATCCATTTGCGCGAACCCTGCGGCATCGCCACCATCGGTTACCTTGTTGAATGCAACAGCCCGATAACCGACCATTCGTTAACGCGCGCTGTCAACATCTGCAAACTTCGCAAAAAGAGCGTTACTATATAACAGTACGAAGCTTGTGCCCCTCAAACGCGCAAGGGCATGGCTAGCATCAAAGAGTGAAGGAGCGCCACGTGAAAACCCCAGATCTTTCTCAGTACGGCATCGTTGATGTGAAGGAAATCGTATACAACCCCTCTTTTGAGCAGTTGTACGAAGAGGAGATGGACCCGAACCTGACCGGTTACGACAAAGGACAACTCACCGAGCTCGACGCCGTCAACGTCATGACGGGCATCTTCACCGGCCGCTCGCCCAAGGACAAGTACATCGTCATGGACGACACGTCGCGTGACACCGTCTGGTGGACCACGGAGGGCTACCCCAACGACAACCACGAGATGAGCGAAGAGACCTGGGCTGCCATGAAGGACATCGCAGTCAAGCAGCTCTCGGGTAAGCGCCTTTTCGTCGTCGACTGCTTCTGCGGCGCGAACGTCGACACCCGCTTGGCCGTGCGCTTCATCATGGAAGTCGCTTGGCAAGCGCATTTCGTTAAGAACATGTTCATCATCCCGACCGACGAGGAGCTCGAGAGCTTCGAACCCGACTTCGTGAGCTTTAACGCCGCGAAGGCTAAGGTCGAGAACTACCAGGACTTCGGCCTGAATTCCGAGACCGTCGCCGCCTTCAACGTCACGAGCAAAGAGCAGGTCATCCTGAACACCTGGTACGGTGGCGAAATGAAGAAGGGCCTGTTCTCGATGATGAACTACTTCTTGCCGCTCAAGGGCATCGCTGCCATGCACTGCTCGGCGAA
>CADBQL010000401.1 GCA_902796815.1 uncultured Coriobacteriaceae bacterium
ACGCGCTGCGCCATGTCGCACGATGGCGTCCTGCAAATGCACGGTTTCTACGTCGACGTCGAAGCGAAACGCGTCTCTTTCGACCACATCATCGATTTCGAGGTGTCAGACCGCGAAGAACTCTACGCACACATCGCAAGCGAAGTGCAGGAGCTCTACCCCGATTACACTTTCGCCATCACCCTCGACCGCGATCTGAGCGACTAAGCGCGCAGCCGGATCATCGGGTTTCACATCAGCAATGACCTGCGCATTTCCAGATTATGTGAATGCGGTGTGCCCAAGCCGTGCCTTTCGCGTGCCGTCTGGGTGACCGGGTTGTGCCGACCTCGTGAGCTTCACAAAGCCTTCGCGATTGCACGATAGCGTAGTTGGTCGAACCCGCATTCTGGGTGGAAGAAGGTGATATATATGAAGAACAAACGTAATGCGAACCTTATAACGAATACTGCGCACCCGACGACAAGGAAGGCACACTTGGCTGCTCGACGTGCTTCGAGACATCATGCACGCACGGGAATCGATACCTTGACGAGGAGCTCAAAACGGACGATTCGCCGTCGCCGGCACCGTTTGGAGAGGTGCCGCCTGACGACGTTCCAGAGTACAGCTAAACTTCGGCGACTCGATCGCGAGCGCCGCGCAGAGCGCTTGCGCGCCGCAACCCTGGGCGCAAAAACGCTTGCGCGCAAGAAGCGGATAGCCGCCAAACGGCCAAAGCAATACACGTATATCGACTGCCTGCGCGATGAGGTACCCGTACCTACCGGCGGTAACGGTACTACGTTCTACCAGACGCTCATGGTGGGCGGAATGACGGCTGTCACGTTCACGGCGAGCGGCGTCTGCAATGACGGCGTCAGCTTCCTCGTGTATAACCATTGGCTGTACCCGTTGATGTTCAGCATCTCGTTTCTGGTACGCATCTACATCGGCGGGCCGCTCACCAGGATCCTAGAGCGAAGGCTCGTCGGCGAACGATTGCGAGGAGCAGGGCGCAACATGGCCAACGTGGCGCTCGGCACGGCCGTGTCATCACCCATCACGGGCGCCATCACCACTCTGTTATTCGCCAAGGCAGATAGCCCTGAGGACTACGCAGATGCATACCTGGCGACGCTTTCGACGGCGATGCCGATCTCGATGCTCGCAAGCCTGTTCGTGGTCGGACCCCTCACGAAGCTCATCTTCAACAATCGCGTAAAGCCCGCCGACGGCCTGCACGCGCTGAAGACCCTCTCCGACCATGCCTGCTCGCTTTCCCGCGTGTTCGGGCTCTAGCGAAAACCTGACGCCGTTCCTGCTGATCACGACGTTGCGCACGGCGGTTGGCTGGCGCTGCTGCGAAGATGCGAGCAAAGGCCCGTTCGGTTCGCGGGCGGGCCTGCCAAGAGCGTCTAAAAAACAAGACTGAACGTATTTGAACCGCCCGGCGGGGCTGTGCCGCGCTCGATTTTCGCGCACAAAAAAATTCACAATTCTCGTTTTCCCAGGTCGCGAAAATTGTGAAGATTTTTGTGTGCGAAAATCGAGCGCGGCACAGCCCCGCCGGGTTACCTGTCACATTTTTTGGGCGCTTCCCCCATATGCCGCTATCAGCCGTGAAGTGCGCATACAGGCCAAGGATGAGATGTCAGAAGCTCCTTGCCCAGG
Source organism: uncultured Coriobacteriaceae bacterium (assembly GCA_902796815.1). GTDB lineage: Bacteria > Actinomycetota > Coriobacteriia > Coriobacteriales > Eggerthellaceae > UBA9715. The sequence goes on from CADBQL010000401.1 coordinate 1,654, forward strand.
TGATCAGCGACTCGCGCCAGACGTTGTCCGCAACCTCCCGACGCATCCGGTCGGTCACGGGACCCAGTCGTGCCAACTTCGCCAGGATGACAGCCTGCAGCTCTTCCACCGCCATCTCCTCGTAAGGCTTGTCGCCACAGACATCCTCCAACAAAGGCTCGACGAGGGTCTTCGAATTGCCCACCTGATCTTCGGATGCAGTCTCAGACTCGGATGTGCCGACGATTTCATGCTCTTTAGACTCGAACATATCGGCAAGCTCTCGCCCTTCGAGCACGGGCGCCCCCGCAATCTCGGGTGCACCGCCCTCAACCCAGATCTCTCCGGAGTTGCCGGGGATGGTGATGTCGAGCCGGCCTTCGACGGCAATCGCACTTCCCCCGCAGAGAGCGCCCATGTAGCACGCTCCTGCCTTCGCCTCGACACTGATGTGCGCAGGCACGGCGTCGTTGTTGACCGTCACAATCACGCTCTGAGCACTGCTCGCCCTCTCGAATGCGTAGTGCCCGCACGTCAGATGGAGCTCTCGGTAATCACCGCTAGAGAGAGCCGGCAAGCTCTGGCGCAGGTTGCCGAGCGAGGCGATAAGACGCGTGAGAGGATTCAGCTCCAATGCGTCTTCGTTGTCCGATAGCGCAAGGGCCGGGCGGAGGGAGTCGTCTGAAAAGGCCTCTTTCCCGCCCTCTATGCCGAACTCCGAGCCGTAGTAGACCGACGGCGTGCCCGGTAGCGTGTAGAGCAGGATGTAGGCTGGGACGACATGCGCTTTGTTGCGCAGCTTGGTGCAGATGCGCTCCACGTCGTGGTTGTCGACGAAGCTGTAGAGCAGCGGAGTGCCGGGGCGGTTGAGCCCCATGTCGCGCAGGCGCTTGACCGTATGGGCCACCTCGAAGTAATTATGGTCGTTGTGCGCCGAGTAGAGCGCCTTGTGCAGGTTGTAGTCCGTGACCGAATGGAGCATCTCCCCATTCGCCCAACGGGTGTAATCGCCGTGGATTACCTCGCCCATCAGCCAGAACTCGGGCTTTATCTCGTTTGCCAGGCTCCTCAGCTCGCGCATGAATCCGAAGTCGAGCACATCAGCGGCATCCAACCGCAGCCCGTCGACGTCGAACTCGCGCACCCACGTGCGAACGACGTCGAGCAGGTAGCCCCTTACGACCGCGTTTCGCAGGTTGAGCTTCACAAGCAGGTTGTAGCCGCCCCAGTTACCGTACGAGAACCCATCGCCGTACTCGTTGTCACCTGCGAAGTCCACGTCGCAAAACCAGTCACGGTAGGCAGATTCCTCTCGGTTACGCTGCAAATCCTTGAACGCGAAGAAATCACGGCCCACGTGGTTGAACACCGCGTCAAAGATCACTTTCACGCCCTGGCTGTGGCACTCTGAGACAAAGCGCGTAAGGTCATCGTTGGTGCCGAGCCGGCTGTCGAGTCTCAGGTAGTCGGTCGTCTCGTAGCCATGCCCCACCGACTCGAACAGGGGCCCAATGTAGAGGGCGTTGCACCCGAGATTGCGAATGTGCCCGATCCAGGATAATAGCTCGTCGAGGCGGTGCACCGGCTCGACGTAGGCGTTACGCTTCGGCGCGCCTAGCAGCCCCAACGGGTAGATATGGTAGAAGACGGCATTGTCATACCAAGACATCGACATTCCCTGCCTCCAAAACGAATCCTATTGTGAATGGCCTTGCGATCCCCAACCCATCGCCTGAGGGAACACCCGCTGCCCTTTATCCGGCTCGTCCGCCTCGAGGGCTCGCATGAAACGGACATGATCGTCTTCATCCTGGTCAGCGTAGCTGAAAAAAAAAAAAAAAAAGCGATAGAGC
>CADBQL010000402.1 GCA_902796815.1 uncultured Coriobacteriaceae bacterium
CCCATGGGGGTTCAAGTCCCTTCACCCGCACCACACATTCAAGTCGTCCTTTCGGGCGGCTTTTTTTATGTCTGCAAGTGTGTAAGCAGGCAGGCCCATTTCGAAAAGGCTTCTTGGGCGGGCTGTTCGTGAGCACGTGTGTGCAGGTGTACATGTGCATGATGCACTAGATGCGCTACAATGCATTACATGGGATTTGATGCTTATATATTTGATTTGGATGGGACGCTGCTCGATACCTTGCCCGATTTGGTTAGCTTGACCAACGCGGTGCTTGAAGAGCGGGGGTTTCCCACGCATACAACGGACGAAATAGCCAGCTATGTGGGCAATGGCGCACGTGTTTTGCTTCAGCGGGCGGCGCCTCCCGACACGACCGATCAGGTCATCGATGCGATTCTTGCCCGTTGGAAAGAGTTGTATCCCGAGCGGGGCCATGCTTTCACAAGGCCCTACGACGGCATGTCGTACGCGCTCGATATGCTCAAGGAGCGCGGTGCGAAGCTCGGTGTGCTTTCCAACAAATTCGACGCTGCGACATGTGCCGTTATCCAGCGTCATTTTCCTGGGATGTTCGACTTGGTGCGTGGCGAAAGCCCTCTTACTCCACGAAAGCCCGATCCTGCCGGGTTACTCAAGATGATGGCTGACTTGGGTGTGAAGCCAGAGCGGTGCGCCTACGTGGGCGATTCGGGTTCGGATATGACGGTAGCTGTGCGCGCGGAGGCGTTTCCCCTCGGTGTTACCTGGGGATATAGAAGTGCTGAAGAACTTTTGTCGTGCGGGGCTGCCTTGCTTATAGCCAAGCCGGTGGATCTGCTTGATGCATAAGCAATAACGGGTTGCGCCCGGGAGATGAGTTGTGTCCCAGGGAGCGTAACTCATCAGACAATGGGTCGGACCCCTCGGGCGTGACTCGTTGGACAGGTAATGAGAGTGCGTGCGCGGCTTCGCGTGCGAGATAACGATTTTTAACGAGTGAAAGGATAAACGATGGCAAGGGAAACAGAACTGCTTGGCGTATGGTTGGATAATGTCCAGGAAGCTGACCTGCGCGAAGAACTGACGGCAATGCAAGAGGACGAAAAGGCTGCGCTCGAGGCGTTTCATCAGGATCTCGAATTCGGGACGGCAGGTCTGCGCGGCATCATCGGTGCAGGTACCAACCGCATGAACGTTCATACCGTCGGCCGTGCCACGCAGGGGTTCGCTAACTATTTGAACGCGAATTTCGAGAATCCGAGTGTTGCCATCGGCCGTGACAGCCGTATCAAAGGCGAAGAATTCGTGCGTCGCACCGCCGAGGTGTTCGCCGCGAACGGCGTTAAGACCTACGTATATCCGCGCATTGAGCCGACGCCGGCCGTTTCGTGGGCGGTGCGTGATTTGTCCTGTTCGGGTGGTGTGTGCATGACGGCAAGCCATAACCCGGCACCCTACAACGGATACAAGGCCTACGGTCCTGATGGATGCCAAATTGCAACTGAGGCGGCCGATGCCATCAGCGCCGCCATTGCCGATGTCGACACGTTTGCCGATGTGAAAATGTGCGATTTCGATCAGGCTATCGAGCAGGGCATGATTGAGTGGATCGGCGAAGACGTGCTCGATCGCTACATCGACGCCGTCGAGGCATGCTCGGTCGTGCCGGCTGACATGGACCTTTCGGCATTCCCGCTGAAGCTAGTGTACACGCCGCTGAACGGCACGGGGTTGGAATGCGTGAGCCGCATTCTGGAGCGCGTCGGCGTGACCGACGTGACGGTTGTGCCCGAGCAAGCGGAGCCGGACGGAAATTTCCCCACATGCCCGTACCCGAATCCCGAAATTCGCGAGGCGTTGCAAAAAGGAATCGACCTGTGCGAGGAGGTACATCCCGACCTGCTTGTCGCGACCGACCCGGACGCCGATCGTACGGGCATTGCCGTTAAGGATGGCGATGACTACCTGCTGCTCACGGGTAACGAGACCGGTGTCTTGATGCTAGATTACTGCGCGCGTATGACGGCCGAATCGCAAGGTGCAGAGGCGCTCAAGAACAAGGTTGCCGTTACGACAATCGTCTCATCGGTCATGGTCGACGCCATTGCGGCGCAATACGGTTTCGAAGTGCGTCGCGTGCTCACGGGCTTCAAGTATATCGGCGGCGTAATTGGCGAGCTCGAAGCTGCGGGCGAGCCTGATCGCTATCTGTTCGGTTTTGAGGAAAGCTACGGGTATCTGAACGGCACGCACGTGCGCGATAAGGATGCTGTCAACGCATCGATGATCATCTGCCAGATGGCTCAATACTACAAGAGCCGCGGCATGAATCTTGCCGACGCAATGCGCGAGCTGTACGAGCGCCATGGGTATTTCCTGAACAAGACGCTATCGTTCTCGTTCCCGGGTGTCGAAGGCGGTGAGCGCATGAAATCCATCATGTCGGAGTTGCGCGAACAGCCGCCCGCCAAGATTGCCGGTTTGGCAGTCGAGCGCGTCGTCGATTACGCCACTGGCGTGGACGGATTGCCGTCCGCAAACGTGGTCGAGTTTGACCTCGAGGGTGGCAACAAGGTGATTTTCCGCCCGAGCGGCACGGAACCCAAGGTCAAAGCTTATCTGTTCGCTAAGCGCGAGACGCGCGAGACGGCTGGAGAACTGCTCGCCGAGCTCGAAGCCGCCGCAACGGCCGTAATGCAGTAAACGTTTACGGGTCCGACTCGTTTTCCCCTGTATTGGCCGATTCATTTTGGTTCGTTTCCCAGGGCAAAACGAGTCGGATCTCGATGTTGTTTTAGCGAGGATCCACGACGGGTAGCGAAAGCAGCTCGAGTGGGTCGACACCGAGCGCGTCCGCGAGCGATTTCACGTTCGATAGGCGCATGTCAATCCGGCCAAGCTCGATGCTCACGATTAGTTGTCGGCGAATACCGCTGATGGACGAGAGCTCGCTTTGGGTTAATCCCTGTTCAACTCTCGTCCGTCTAACGTTGGTACCAAAAGTCAAATTGAGTTGTTGTTCAGGCATTTTGCTTTTCACAATCAAGAATAGAACTCGATAATTTCAATTATAATAATAAAGTCGATCATGAGCTTTTGTGACGGATGGGTCACGGTTTCATCTCGGGCGCGTCAGCTCAAAAGCATCGTTTTTTGGACTTCAGGCCCGAGCGATCCTGCATTCTTCCCTGTTGAAACAGGGAGTTCTATATGGCTCTTTTATGGTTTGATAAGCTCAATGCTAGAATTATGCGTCAAGCATCGGCAATAAAACGCAGTATAGAGCGCTCAAGGGAGACTGAATGTCAAAAAAGCACGGCGCGCATCAGCGCGATGCGGAACAGGGTCAGCATACCGCAGCGGGCGGATTTGTGCCGGCGACTCAGCAATCGCAATCCAAGGGCAAGAAAAGCGATTCTTCCGCAGGCAAGCCAGTTGTGAATGGCACCCTGGCGCAGTATTCAAGGCTCAACAGCCACTATCAAACTGGCCCTAGCAAGATGTCGAAGGGCAAGAAAGCCGGCATCATCGCGCTCGTCATCGCCTTGGTGGCAGCTGTTGTGGGCCTGGGCTTTTATGCATACAAGGAGATGCAGAAACAGCAGATCAATGCTGATTTGCAGCTTCCCGAAGAAGAGGCGCTTGAGGTCGAAAAAGAGCTCACTCAAAAGCCGAAAAAGGATTACGAGACGTTCGAGGAGCCTTTTACGGTTCTGTTGTTGGGCTCTGATGCCCGAGCTGATGATCCCGATATGGGTGCACGTACCGATACGATTATCCTTGTGCGTGTCGATCCGACCGTGAACACCGTTTCGATGGTTTCGATTCCGCGTGATACTCGCATCGAAATCGAGGGTGTCGGCATAGAGAAATTCAACGCCGCTTATACGCATGGCGGTCCAAGCGGTACGATTGCGGCGGTCAAGAAATTGACGGGCGTCGATATCGACCACTATGCCGAAATCAATTTTGAAGGCCTCGTCGGCCTCGTAGATGCGATTGGTGGCATCGATGTGGTTGTGGACGAGGTGATCGACGACGTGGATGCCGGCGGTCATATTGACGCAGGCAAGCAGCATCTTGACGGCGAGCATGCGCTCATCTTGGCGCGCAGCCGCGCATACGTCGATGGCGATTACACGCGTCAGGTCAATCAGCGCAAGGTCATCATGGCCATCATCAATAAGGGGCTAACTGCTCCTGCGGCTGAGTTGTCCGGTTTGATTCAGGCTTCGACGAAATTCCTGAAGACCGACAAGGGCATCGATTTCGATTTTATCTACGATTTGGCAAATCAAATTCGTCACAATAACGACTACGAAATCAAAATCTACACCGCAACCATTCCTTCAAGTACTGCCGAGATCGACGGGGTTTCGTGGGTTATCGCCGACACCGCCGGCACAAAAGCCATGATGAAGCTATTTGAGGCAGGCAAGGATGTAAGCGAGGGCGTTACGGAGACCAGCATCGAAGAGGATGTCGCCGCCGCAAAGGGTCCTGGAGCTCAGACTGGAGCGGCGGACGGCACGCAGGTCGATGAAGGGGCGGTTGGCGTTTCGTATTACGAAGAACCCCAGCAAGAGTCCTATGAGAACACCGAGGTGACATACGACGATACAGGCTCGTATGACGAAACGGGATACTATGAAGAATCGGCACCCGTTGAGAC
>CADBQL010000403.1 GCA_902796815.1 uncultured Coriobacteriaceae bacterium
GTGAACGGCGACGTAATCAGCCTCTGCGACAACAAGTCAAACGAAGTGGTGCTCTGCGAGACATCCGGCACCGTGAACAGGACGTTCACAGAGGTCAAGCCGAGCGTGGGCTTTTCGGCCCGTATGATGCTCGTTTGGGCAAGCGGGCTGTACTTGGCCATCCTCGTTCTCGCGCTGGCAGTGCGTAAGGCATATCGTCTCATCAAAGAAGGCAGGACGGAGGTATTCGGCCCCCTATTCGTAGCCGTGGCCGTCGTCGCCGCGATAACCGTCGCCATCGGCAGCCTTTCGTTTTCCTCGTACCAATCGCGACTCGCAACTCGTGCGAACGAGATAAACATGTGCGCCGATTACCTTACCGACAACGCGCACCAGATGAGTGAGGCCGTGGGTCAAGCAGCAGGTCGCAATGCATTCCGCGGATCCGACAAGGAGTTCTTAGAAGCTATCCTAAGCAGCGCGGGTAGATCGAGCATCGCGCTCACGCTGGTGAGTTCAGCGAACAAAAACGGCATCGGCATGTACTACACGCTGTACGGAAAAGACGACGCAGGCGTGTTCTACCTGCACGACAGCGCCTTGGAATACGTCGTGGGCACATCGGTGGAGTTGTTGGACCGCTCCGACCTCAAAGCCGCATTCGACATCCACTCCGAAAAACAAGGCGAATTACTTCGCGGTCGGACGCTGCGCGACACAACGCAATACCGCCTCGTACCGATTCCCTCGACCGATAGAAAAAGCGTTGTCGGCGTCATTGAGGTCGGCAGCAAGATGCAATCGTTCGAATCGTCCATCGCCGGTGACTTGGTACAGCGAATTTTGGCCCTGCTCGTGATGGTGCTCGTCGTGTACCTTGCGTATTCGGAGCTGCGCGCTTGTGGCCAATGCCTGTTCACATATCGAGAGCGCCAACGGGCTGGCAGCGTCGAAGCCGTTGCGATTTTGACGCGACCTTTCACGCTGGCCATCACCACGCTGTCGAGCATCGACTCGGTCATGACGGTGCTCATCGCGCGCGACTTGCTGGCCCGCACTGACGCGGGCGCTTCAAGCCCGCTTCTCGCCCTTCCCGCCGTCATGCTCGGCCTCGGGTTAATGCTCGGCCAAGGGCTGTTCGCATTCGCCGGCTCCCGAGTGGGACTTCGTCGTCTCGCATCGTGCGGAGCAGTAGCTATGCTGCTTTGCGCTGCTTTCACGAGCGTATCGGTAGGCTCCGGAAACTTCTGGCTATATTGCGCGGCGAAGTTCGTCATGTCCGTGCCGTTCGGCATGTTGTACACGCTCGGCTATTCGCTTCCACGCCTGGCGCACGATGACGAAACGCGCGCCATGGCCGCAAGCGGTGTGAAGCGCACGGATACGTCGGCGGCTGCGCTCGGCACGGTGCTCGGCGGTTATGCTGCGCAAGCCCTTGGTAACGAATGGGTGTACGCGCTCGTCGGCGTGGCAAGCTTGCCGATCTTGCTCATGGCGCTCAACCTGTTGCCGCGCGGCATGGGCCCGCTCGAAGACGTGGCGCAACCCGATCGCAAAGACGGTCGCATCCGTAACTTCGTGAGAAAACCCGTCGCGCTCGCAATTGCGTTCTTGATCGTGCTGCCGGCCACGGTGGCAGCCGGGTACGCATCGTTCCTTTTCCCGCTGTTCTCGACTGACCTGGGATTATCCAAATCGGATGTCAACAACATCGTCGTGCTTGGTCAGCTCGTCGTGTACGTTTGCATCAGCTTGATCGAGCGCGTCGAGGGGCGTTTTGGGAAATGGCAAGTTTCCATGGCAGCCGTCGCGCTGCTCGGCGCAGTGTTTCTGCTGTTCTCGGTCAACACAACGCTCGCATGGTCGCTGGTCGTCATCGCGCTCGTAGCCCTGCTCGGAAAGTCGCTAGACGGTTGGAAAGCAATGTGGGTAACCGCAGCGGGCGAAGCTGACGTAGCTGCAGGCCGCGCCACGAGCGCCATGTTCGCCACGCGCAGCCTTGCGCTCGTGGCTCAACCGTTCATCTTGGGTGCGCTGCTCGGTGTCGCCGACAACGTGGCCGTCATCGTGATAGGCCTGATCTGCGTGGCGTGCGCAAGCCTTTTCTTCCTCGTGACGCGCCACTCGTCGCTGCCGGACAAATTCGGCCCGCGACGCAGGGGCTCCGAATCCCGATAAGTTGCGAATTCCCTTAGGCAAAGTAAATTGGACGGATGAGCCCGCCCGCCATCCAAGACAGCGGGCGGGCTCGTTCGCGAGTACGCGGCCTAATCGTTAGAGACGAACGTAACGGCCGGCGCTGAGAATGCCGATGTAGGTCTTGTCGTTGAACGAGCGCAAGGAGCGAACGCGCACCCAAACCTTCTGGCCTGGAGTGAGGCCTCGCACGATGGCACTCGTCGCACCGGCACGGACGACCTTGCGGGCGATCACCTTGCCACCGAACTTGCCACGCACGATGATGACGTAGCCGGCGTTGGCCTTCGGGTCGACCTTCCAACCTACTGAAACGGCGCCCGCGCCTGCATGCTTCACAGAAGCAAGCGAGACGACGCGGAAATAGCGCCCGGAAACGTTCGACCAGATGCCCTTGATCGAACCGGCGATGCCACGCACACGGAACTGGTAGAGCTGACCAGTTTTCAGGCCCTTCACGACCTTCGACGTGCCCTTCACGCTCGCGCTCGTCCACTTGCCACCGACGGCACGCCACTGCAGTTCGTAAGACCTAGCTCCAGAGGACGCCGTCCACAAAACGTTCGCCGAAGATTTGTCCAGAGAGATGATGGAGGAAACCTTCGCCCTACCCGGCCGCGAAATCTTCGTGTACGCAGCTTTGTAGGTGATGTCGCCGGACACCTTGGCAAGCTTCGGCTTCCAGCCCGCGAACTCATAGACGTACTTGGCATCGGTAGCCTTCTTGGGCGTCTTGCCCTTGTATGCTGGCATCTTCCCACAGGAAACAACGCTTCGCTGCAGCACCGTCCCGTCGGAGTTAGCGAACGTGACGGTGCCCTTCCCCGTTATGGTCAACTTACCAGGCGTTTTCTTCACCAGCGTGTAGTTCGCGGTCACGTTCGCGCCCTTCGCATCGGCAACCGAGAA
>CADBQL010000404.1 GCA_902796815.1 uncultured Coriobacteriaceae bacterium
CTGTCCCAGGGCCTGCCCATCTCCACCTTCCCGGGCGTCTACGACGCCACGTCGGAGGAGATCGGGAAGTACTCCGAGATCTACTGGTCCGAGCACAACCTCTAGGATGACATAAAGTCGGGTTTTTTGTCATTAAGCAAAACGGTCATCGAATGCGCAGTGCGTTCGATGGCCGTTCTCTTTTGCGACAATAACCTGACGGTAGATTATCCAGCACATGCTGGCGGAGCTGCATGACGGGTAGCTTTCAGTTTTGTGAGGATGCGCCGTGGCGCTATAAGCGTGCGAGGGCTATTCTCGCAATGTGGACGGCACCACGCTTCAAATGCGGAAATCCCCAAGTTTTGCCGCAGGGGCGATGGGCTTTCTCATCATCTCCACCTTGTCCCGGGCGGGGTGCCGTTCAACTCGTCGAGTTCAAATCAGGGGTATTGTTTCTAATGGGTCCCGTGCCAGGGTTACGCTATTGGCCGCTTTCGCATCTGCTGAGCCAGAGATAAATAGATAGCATGAGAAACAGTCGGTTTTCTGGATCGTTGAGATCGGTTGTCATGAGGGAGCGCATCTTGTCGAGGCGATAGGCAATCGAGTTGCGATGCAGGAACATGACGTCTGCGGTGCGTGAGCTGTTACGCTCGTTGTCTAGATACGTTTTGAGCGTTTCCACGAATTCAGATCCGTTTTCTACGTCATAATTGATGAGCGCGCGCAGGTCGTCGTGCATCAGGAAATCCTCGTCGACGTGGCGAAGCAGCATTGTGAAAACGATGTTCAGCCGGTAGTCCTCGAAACTGTAAAGTAGTGATGCGGGGTCGTTTTTTAACCCGGCGTCCATCGTGGCGAGCGCATGTTTGTATAGGGCGCGAATCGTGCTAAACGAGGTGCCCCGATCGCTGATCGCAGCCTTCCATCCAAACCGTTCACAAAGGTGCACTGCAACGTCTTCAGCTGCAACGGATTCTGGCCGGCTGTAGTTGACGATGCAAATCAGGTTGCCGTCGTGCAGAAACGCTTTGCTCGATGGCAGATTGTCTTCGATGGCTTGAATGGCGAGCGAGGAGAGGCCTTCGTTCAGCTCGAACGATTCTTCGGTCCCGTTCGTAAATACCACCACGTGGTAATGGTCGTCATCGCGCCACGATAGCAGTTTCAACAGGTAATTCGTTTCGGTTTTGTTTTCCTGAACACCTGCGAGCTGGTTGATGAGCATGGGCTCGAATGGCCTTCCTGACGACGAGTACGACATCGCCGAGAGATTGAGATGGGCTTCGAGCATATTTCCAAACGTTTCGAGTAGCTCGATGTCGAACACCTCTTGATCTGGGTATGTTTGGATGATGAACAGATGCCCGAAGACATCGTTATTACAGAATACCGTCTTGCTCACAAAGGGGGTGTGGAACGTGCTGCTGTCGAACAGCCAGGCGTCATGCCGTTCGTTAACGATTCCGAGTTCCCCGCTCGTCACGAACTTCGATAGTATTTCGATTGGATGACGGCCAATCTCGCTCTGCATGCGCCACGAGCTACTCGATGCGTACAGCGTGTCATCGTCCTTGATGGCAAGCGTTCGAAAACTTGCGTCTGCGTAGTAGAACGGGTTTATTGTTACATGCGAGAGCAAAGGCACCACATCGGCGAATGTTTTCTGCTCCAGAAGCGCGCTCCGAACGGTGTCGCACCAGAGGTTGTGCATGTCAAAAAAATTTTGAATGCGGTCGAGAATCAGCAGTTCCGGCACTTTGTCCTTGATCCATATCGTTGGCTGCGTGAAGCGCGGCTTGCGCCGGCCGAGCCAGATTACGCCCTTGAATTCTGCGGAAACGTCATCGTCACTAAATTGTGCAGGAATGATAACGATGGGATTATATTTCGTCGACGTGCTCAGCGCGCTGTTATAAAGCCTGACTGTACCGTATTTTTTCGCTGGTTCCTCATTCAATATCTCAATATCGTATGAGAATGCAAGCTTGTTCGCTAGGAAACGCAACGATAACTTCATACTTGCCCCTTTAAGCAGTCTTGCACAATGAAAGTGCTCCAAGAACTACTTTTATACACGATGCGCGAGCATCGTGAAAAAAGTAGTCTTTCTACAAGGGTAGTTTTTGAGTCTGGCCGATTTGGAAACTACCCGAATGCAAGGCTTATGTCAAGAATCATTGGCATTTGATGAAAGGTAGTTTCCATGCTCACAGTACGGCAAAACCTCATGGAGACCATCAAAGGTGGCAACCCTGATAGGCTCGTGAAGCAATACGAATTCATGCACAACATCCGCGATCCTGTGATGGGGTTGGTCGGCAATCCGAAGCCGGGTGAGGGAACAAAGGTCAATGCCTGGGGTGTAACGTATACCTGGGATCCGGGTTGGCCGGGTCAGGTGCCCATCCATATTCCGACGGACAAAATCGTGATCCAGGATATGGAAGACTGGAAAAGCTATGTGAAACGTCCGCCGGTCAAGGTTTCCGAGGAAGTTTGGGAGCCGTTCGTAGCCGATGCAGAGAGCGTTGACCGCAACGAGTATTTCGTCGGCGCCATGCAGATTCCCGGGATGTTCGAGCAGGCACACTCCCAAGCTTCCATGGAAGAGCTTCTGTGCGCTTTCTACGAGTATCCCAACGAAGTCAAGGATTTGTTCAAGTGGATTGCCGAATACGAGATGCTCAAAGCTGACGAGGTTATTGCGCATGTCCATCCAGACCTTCTATTCCGTCACGATGATTGGGGTTCCAAGATTTCGACGCTGATGTCTCCTGAGATCTTCGAGGAGTTCATCATGCCGACGACGAAGGAAATCATCGATTACTGGCGTTCGAACGGTGTGGAGCTCGTTGTTCACCACTCTGACAGCTACGCTGCCACGCTCGTTCCGTATATGATCGAGATGGGTATTGACATCTGGCAAGGAACGTTGCAGACGAACAACATCCCCGAGCTTATCGAGAAGTACGGTGGCCAGATTTCGTTCATGGGCGGTATCGAGACTGCCGATCTCGATCGCGAGGATGTAACGCGCGAAGAGATTCGCGAACATGCCGAGAAGATTATCCGCGCGTGTGGAAAGCACTACTTCATCCCGTGCTTGACGCAGGGTGGCGCTTTCAGCACGTTCCCCGAGGTCTACCCGATGACATCCGAGGTCATCGGTGAGATTAGCGATGATATCTTCGGCGAGCTCTAAGTAGTAGCTTACCGGGTTTGGGGTTTTGAAAGCCCGGTTTGCGAAGTCGCGCGGCGTATGTCTCGGCGTGTTGAAGGAAAACAGCCCCCCTCGACACGCCGGGCAAGCTTATGCGGCTTCGGAGTTGCGGCTGATCGAAATGAGGGCTGTCATTTCGATGGGCTGCATCAGGCGAGTTTGATTCACATGCGCAGCTGAACTGCGTAAACAACGATTCTCTAAGGAGGGGGCATGAAAAAGCTCAATTCTGCCACAAAGGCTGTTTGGGGCATTTCGGAGATCGGTTTTTCAATCACCGCAACGCTCGAAACGGCGTTCTTCCTGTTCTTCCTTACCGATGTGGCTATGCTGCCGCTAGCCATTTCAGGTGTAATCGCAGCGTCTTCCGGCCTGGTAGACGCCGTGACCGCGCTTGTTGCAGGCGTTATTCTCGACAAGTTCAATTTTAAGAGCGGCAAGTACCGCCCGTGGCTCATGTACGCGCCGTTGGCTGCCATGATTTTCTTCATCTTGTCGTTCACGAAGATCGGCGGAGATGTGACAGCTGGTATCATTATTGCCATCGCTTACATCATCAGCCATTTCTGCTGGAATCTTGCTTACACGGCTAACCGTTCGATGACCAACGTGTTGACTGACGACCCTAATGAGCGTGCCTTCCTGTCCGGTCGTCTGGGTGCCGGCGCGGCTCTCGGTCGTGTGTGCGCCTCGCTGCTGGTCCCCAATCTGACCGCGGCCTTGACTTCCGCTTTCACGGGCGTTATGGCATACAGCATCACCGCAGGTGTCGTTTCGATTATGTACATCATCTGCTACGGTATCCACTTCGCCGTGACCAAGGGCGCCGAAGAGCCTCAGGACCCGAGCGCTGCCAAAGCTGGCGGGCGTTCCATCAGTTTTGCGGACATGGGCCGCAACCTCGTGAGCAATCCCAATCTGATTCTCATCTTCCTGCACGACATGCTTCGTCTGATCGCGTACTACACTATGGCTGCTGGCACCGCTTACTATTGCCGTGTTGTTCTGGGCGATCCCACCGCTTCCAGTACGCTGCTCATGGTGTTTTACATCGGCTGTTTCCTCGGCTCGTTTGTGGCAGCCCGCGTTGCCAAGGTGCTCGGCACCAAGATGACCACGATCGTCGGTATGGGTGGCTGGATCGTAATTTGGGTTATCGCCTACTTCCTGAATCCGGGTTTCATGTTGCTCAACGTGCTCATGTTCCTGTCGCAGGTCTCCTTCGGCTTGGCTTACGGCTTGACCGCTAACCTGTACTCCATGTGCGGCACGTATGCGTATTGGAAGACCGGAAAGAACACCATGGGCGTGACCATGTCGTTCCTGACCCTTTCCATTAAGCTTGGCGTTGCCCTGCGCGGTATCGTGATTCCGGCATTCCTGGGCTTCATCGCCTATGATGCGACAGCAACTACGTTTGATGCTGCAGCCCAAAGCGGCATCAGCTTCATGTACTTCCTGCTGCCGGTCATCATCTTGATTGTTTCGCTGATTCCGTTCCTGTTCTTCCGCATCAAGGATTCTGACATTCCGACGATGAACGCCGAAATCCAGGCTCGCGAATCCGAGCAGGCAGTGTCATAAGCCACTGCGGACTCAACGCACCTATGATCTACGTATAAAGCAAGCAGGTAATCGGGGGCATGTGATTCCAAGACACATGCCCCTCCGCTGGTATGCCGTTC
>CADBQL010000405.1 GCA_902796815.1 uncultured Coriobacteriaceae bacterium
CGAGTAAGTCCCGTCAGCGAACTTGCGGAAACGGAACTGCTGGTTCCCGTGGTTGAGGTTCTGGTAGAGCGAAACGTTCCCCCGATCGGACTTCGACCAGTACTCGACGTCGAGTACGAGCCCGGTGTTCCCCGCACTTTTAATCGAGTACACCCCGTCGGCGACGCTCGTCACGGAACCCGCCTCCCTGTAGGCCGCCAGGCGGAACTTCTGGGCTGTGGAACCGTTACCCTCCCACAACTGTATGTTAGTGCCGCGCGCCATCAAATTGCCCCTTACGTCGATGTACTTGCCGGCGCTTTTGCTGCGCAGCCTCACGAGGCCAGAGCCGCCATCTTCGACGTAGAAGCGCTGGTTGTCACCGTAGTGGATTCCCCACTGCTGAATATTGGTGCCGTTCGCGGATGCGCCATTCCACACGTCGAAGACGCAGCCCGACTTCACGTTGGCGATGATGTAGGACCCGTCACCCTGCCGCGTGAAGCGGAACTGCTGCGCACCGGAGAGGTTAGAGTCCCACAACTGCACGTTGGCCCCGGTGGCGGTGCTACCGCCCGAGATGTCGAATGCCATCGAATTGTTATTGCTCGCGTGAATGGTATAGACGCCATCAGCGATCGTCATCGGGACAAACTCGGGGTACTTCGCGGCGTAATCCTTGTAATGGTAGAGGGTGATGCCCTTGTTCCATGACGTCATAACGTCGAAATCCAGATACGAGTTGTAGAAACTGCTCCAGCTGTAATAGGTCGACGTTACATGCGCCTTGTCAGTGTGCTGGTAAATCCTCACGCCATTTCCATCCACCGATTCGACGATGGCAGTGTGCTGGCGATACGGGGCCGTACCCGCATACCCGCTAGGACCTCCCCTAAACTGAATGACGTCGCCTGGATAGGCCTTTTTCATCAGGTCCTGGACGCCCGAGTAGGATGGGTTTGCGGTCTTGGTGTCAACCAGCTGGCCCACCTTATTGAAATTCCCTGGATTCGTAAGCATATATCCGCTTATCCCTGACGGATAGCAACCGAACATCCTGGAACAAACATTGGCTGCGAAATACCAACACCCCGCACCGCAATCCGTCCATCCCCATGGCCTCGGGCTATCCCAGCTGTGCCAGCCACATGCGCCAGGCCTGAAGCCCGTTTGGGTTTTTATGGCGTTAAATTTCGCTGTCGCACTCGCGCTCGCGGACTGAACGCTTACGCTCGGTTGCGCGACAAGCCCCCCTGCCCCGCCTGCGACCAATTTCGAAGCACCACTATCGCTCGCGGCAAACAGCACCCCAGGGAAGAGGCCCGCGAGCAAAACGACCGACGCAAGAACGACGAAGCTTTTTCGAAGAAGTCCGTGCATGATTTCACCTCCATGACTCGCAAAACACACTCTCGCTTTGAAAACTGGCGCAGGGCTGCTCAATCTCGCGAAAGAAATAGCCGGCAACATGGCAGCCTATCGCCAGTGAAACCATCATAGCGAACGGTTACGCATCGACTTGTTGTACAACTTTGGAAGAATTGGTTCGCTGGTTCACCAAAGACTCATGCCGCCAAAGAAGGCAAGGACTTTTGGTGAGCCAACGCGCAGGCTGCGGACAGGAAGCGTACGCGCAAGCACGTAAGCGAGCTCTCAAGGCGGTCGACGAGCTGAGCGCAAGATATGAGCCGCCACACGCGAGCTAGCCAGATAACCGCCCCTGACTCGACCGTACGGTACCGCGTTTTTCGCAAAAGATTATACGCAATCCCCGAAGGCTCTTACCTGTTGCACAACAGTAATAGCTACTGGCCTTGACCGATAATGTTTCACGAAGGTTGCAATACAATAGAGATACCAGTAAGGAAACGCTAAAGTTACTGGTCGAGCAAGCGGAGAGCCGCCAATCAAGAGGAGAGTTGTTCTGTATATTTTGCCCTTATTGCGGAGAAGGGCAAAAACAAGGTGCTCGCTTTTGCGGTGCATGCGAAAGAGAAATCGTCGCGCCTTCCGTGTCAAAAAGGCGCAAGGTTGATGTTGCAGAGCCACAAAGCGACCCCATGTGACGATTCCGCCTAACATGTCTGGCCAGTATCTAACAACCCTAACCGGCACAAAAGACAGCTACCAGAACCTCCCTTCGACAGCAAGCCGCTTCTCGTCATCATCGCATCAATTTGCGTCATAGCACTTCTGACGTTCGTCGCACAGTTCGCGCTTGCGCAATACTGGACTGCCCGATTCGTCGAGAGCGTCGAAGATCCATCTACCGCAATCGTGAACATAGCTAAGCTTGATGTATACCGAGAAGGTGATCAAATCTCAGTAACGGGCACTGTTTACATAGAACAACTACGAAACTCTGGCTTCAAAGTTGGCATCGTTCGAAAGGCCCGCATTGACCTTGGCAAGCCCGTCTTGATCGTGAACGACAAAATCAATGACAAATTCCAATATCATTTCCAACTTGGGCTTGACTTTTACAAGGACGATGAGAGCCTGGGTCGAAAGTTGAGCATATCGGAATGGGAGGATTATAACAGCAAGTGCATCACGATTGGCGGCAAGATCTATATGGTGGACGATGGAAACCGCTATAACCCATGGCCCTTTTGCCTTGATAACCCCATGGTAATAAGCTAAGCGCCACTTCGCCTTCAATTCCGTATTTGGCGCCACTGCAGGCGAAAAGAACAGATGCAGAAGAGCCACCCACTGTTGCGGCCCGCGTTCAGGTGGAAAGCGCAGCAGCGAAAGCCAGCTTGCAACTCTCGCGATGTCGTCAATCGCGGAAGTGCCAGCTAACATCCGCACCTTCTATGTGTTTGGTTGGAACCAGCTCTTGAGCTTCAAGGGAGAGCTCAAAAAAATACACTGAGGAGCCCTCCCCGAAGGTAGCCCCGTGTACCAGGGCGCCAACGCCAGGACTGTTGTTTAA
>CADBQL010000406.1 GCA_902796815.1 uncultured Coriobacteriaceae bacterium
ACACCCTTGGTGAGCTCGGGATCGAGGGCCGATGTCGGCTCGTCGAAGAACAGCACGTCAGGATCGAGCATAAGGGCGCGTGCGATGGCTACACGCTGCTGCTGACCGCCGGAAAGCTCGCAAGGGACCATGTTCTCCTTGCCTTTAAGCCCCATGCGCTCAACAAGCGCGTGCGCCTTGGCCTCCGCTTCGGAGCGAGACACCTTCTGAACGGTCATCGGGGCGTCGATGAGGTTTTTCATGACCGTGTAGTGGGGGAACAGGTTGAAATTCTGGAATACGAGCCCAAAATGGGTGCGCGCCTTCTTCAGAACGTCCTTTCCGCCGTACTCCGCTACGCCGTTTCGATCCGTCGCGACCACGCAGTCTCCGAAAGCGAGCGTACCGCCGTCGAGCGTCTCGAGCAACGTACAGCAGCGCAACAGCGTCGACTTGCCGCCGCCCGACGGCCCGATGATGGCGAGCACCTCGCCCCGCTCGACCGTAAGCGAAATATCCTTGAGCACTTGGTTGTCTCCGAAGCTCTTGCGAGCATGCGCCAAGCTCAAGAGCACGTTACCGCTAGCCATGAACCATCCCCTGCCCTAGTCGTGGTAGTAATCGAGCTTCTTCTCAATGCGAGCCAAAATGAACTCGACCAAGATGGTAAAGCCCCAGTAAATGCCCGCCGCGATGATATAGGGAAGCATGCTCACCTGGCTCGCCGCAATGGCTTTCGCCTGCGTGAACATTTCCATCACTCCGAGGACGAAGGCCAGCGAAGTGTCCTTGACAAGCGTTATGACCTCATTGCCCATAGCAGGCAGAATGCGTTTAATGACCTGCGGCAACACAATTCGCATAAACGTTTGCGTCTTCGTGTATCCAAGCACTTCCGCCGCCTCGTACTGGCCGCGCGGGATAGACTGGATACCGCTGCGGTAAATTTCGGCAAAATAGGCAGCGTAGTTCAGGATAAAACCGATATCGCATGCCCAGAATTTCCAATCAGAGCCGAGCTGCATGCCGAACAAATAATACGGACCGAACATCAGTGCCATGAGCTGCAGCATCAAGGGCGTTCCGCGCATGAACGAAATATAAGCGCGCATAACCCACGCCAGAGGCTTGAACTTGCTCATACGACCCAATGCGATGAGCACGCCAAGCGGCAACGAACCGAGCAGCGTTACGATGAAAATCTGCCCGGTCAGCACCAAGCCGTTTCCGAGCAAGCTCATCATTGTCGAAAATTCCACGCGCTCCCTTTCCCTCGTTAACCTTCCCTCGAGACTCCCTGGGAAATCATACGCGAGATGAATCCGTGTACAATTGCCTAGACAGTCTTTCGGCAACGCGAAACGGGCGCCCGCCTTGTTGGCGAGCGCCCGCACGGTTGTAAACGGACTTTACTTGATAAGCCAGTTCTCCATCGAAACAGCCTGATCCTCGTAGTTCTTCAGAATCTTCTCGACGGTACCGTCATCGGTCATTTCCTTGAGCGTGGCGTTCACGGCAGCGACCATTTCGGTATTGCCCTTCTTGAAGCCAACGGCATATTCCTCATCGGAAAGCGTCTGGACCTGCTTGAAGACGTCAGGCTTGGCAGCCATCTGACGAGCGGCGATGGACAGGTCGCACACGGCGGCGTCAATTGCGCCGGACTCGAGCTGCATCATGATGTTGTTGTAGTCTCCGAGCGTTTCGGGCGCGCCACCGGCGAAGGTCTTGACGATATCGGCATACTCATCGGACTCGAGCGCCTCGAGGCCAGCAGAATCGGTCTGAGTCATGACATGCTTATCGGCCAGATCTTCGAGCTTGGTCACATCGCTGTCGGCCTTGACCACGAGCACCTGGGCGTTGTACATGTACGGATTGCTGAAGTCATAGGTCGCCTTGCGCTCGTCGGTGACGGTGAAGCCGTTCCAAATGCAGGTGATGGTGCCCGCATCGATGAGGGCATCTTTAGCATCCCAGTCGATGGGCTCGGCCTTGAACTCCCAGCCGTTGCGCGCGCAGACTTCCTTGGCAAGGTCGAGGTCCACGCCGGTGTACGCGCCATCATCACCAACATAGCCGTACGGCGGATATTCGGAGTCAAAGCCGACGACGAACTCGACGGCCTCACCAGACTCGGCAGATGCCGATGCGGCTTCGGAACTGGCAGCCGCTTCGGAGCTGGCAGCTTCGGAGCTTGCGGACGCCGCGCTGCTAGCGCTCGAATTGTTCGAGCAACCGACGAGCGCGAGGGCTGCGAGCGCAAACGCAACGACAGCCACAGCTACGAACTTCATTCTTTTCATAATTCCCTTCC
>CADBQL010000407.1 GCA_902796815.1 uncultured Coriobacteriaceae bacterium
AATCGTGAACCGCACCGTATCGTCGGGAAGCTGGCTGATAATCGCGAAATACTCTTCCATAGACGGGCCATAGAAAACAGCGACCCCGTTGCCTCCATCGAAGAAGCTATCCTCGACAACGCACTTCGCAATACCCGATAACGCATCAGACGGATTATCATAGCCCGCAACCACGTTGTAGCCGATTGCGGCAATCGCTCCACCCTTTTGATTCATCTCGTTGTATGTATCAAGCGTATAAAAGCCCGTTTCTTTGTACGCAGTGAACTCTGCGCTATCGGATTTGCGCACCCACGAGGTCTTTTCATCGCTCCATTCGTATCCCAACTGGTCGAGCAGCGTGGCAACTTGCCAACCCTTAAGCTCGGTCAAAGCATATAGCGTGATATTTCCATGCTCGTCCGCGCATTCGTCCACGAAGTCGAAACTAGTCGCTTCGTTAGCGCTTTCCCCAGCGCTTTCGCCGGCGCTGTCAGCCTCGATGCCTTGCTCCTGAGATGATGCATCGCCACCTGAGGATGCCGCCGAGCCGGCTGGCTCCGAATCGCCTGCCGTGGATTCAGCCGACAACGACTCGGATGAGGCTGAATCAGCCGATATCGATTCTGGCGCTGCCGAGTCGGTCGATGATGATTCGCTCGCCGTTGATTCGGGCACAGCCGATTCGCTTGTTTCAGAGTTCGCCAATTGTGCAGAGGCATTTGTTGAATCGGCCGCCGGGGATTCCGCCGCCGAACTCGAAGGAGCGACATTCGAAGAGCTACATCCACCCAACGCGAGAACCACGCATAATAGACCGCCGCAAAGAAAACCCGACCATATCCTTCCCATAACACAACCTCCCTCATCTGCGCCTTTAAATACCTGAGCATCGTTAGGCTTATTCGCAATCGTACCATTTAACAGCTTCGTAGCCATTATGACATTGACCGCTCTGCACAAACCGGTCAATGCACATACGCCTATCGACAATGCGAAACATTTGAACTGGAATGACGCGCGAATCCATCAACACGTTTTGGCCTATAATCCCCCAAACAACAGGAGAAAGAGCTACAAAAAAGAGATGGCCAGGACTTGAGGGGGATGTCCTGGCCAGACGAGTGAAGAGAGAAGGGAGATTGTCGGATATTCAAGCCCTTCGACAATGTCCACTATATCCGATATTTATTCTTTGTCAAGAATTATTTTTATGTACCTATCATATCTGTGCATTTCTGCATCTTAACTGCAGCTGCGCATGCCATAATCTGCGATCCGGCTCGCGACCGCATTTTCGAATGATTGAAGAACACGCTCTTTCTTTCGTGAGCACTCTGCCGAGCAATTCGCTACAATAGTGAGCAACAGGTTTTAACCGTCGAGTCTAAAGGGGCGAGCATGGCTGGGACGTTCAAGAAGATCGCAAAACTCGCTGGAATCGCAGCGGCTGGCACGGGGATTTACACCGCTGGACGTCAGACCGGCATAAACGAGGCAGGTACTCCCGAATCGACAACGGGAAACCAAAAGGCAGTCACCACAAGCCTCGAACGCACGCCAAACATCCCCTTGCCTGGCGTAGGAAGCTCAGTTGAAGAGGCAAACGCCTACTGCCGTGCCGTCGCAAGTGCAGCTCAAGATTCCGCAACGATGCAAAAATCCGCAAGCGACCTGCTGCGAATGCGCGTCGAGGAACCCGCCAAAATGCCAGCTTCCCCACGTGCGCTCATCAACGAACGCGCACAAGGCCTCAAGGTTCGCGTCGTGAGCAGCGTCTATGCTGAGGGAAACTTAATCGATCGGTTCGACCAAATTGTTCAGGGCAAAAACGACGATGCGCCCAAGGAAATCGATGAGGCAGAGGTCATTTCGTCGGCATCCGAATCCGAGGAGACTGCGGTTCTGGACAATGGATCCGATGCCGCAGAGGCTGATGTCGAGAAAGCCACGGAACTTCACCCCTACGCGAAAATCGAGGACGCGATTTCGAGCTCCGACTTTTTCGAAGGCAACTCTGATCAGCAACCAAACGCACCCAAACCGTTCTCCATGCCATAACGCTCGTATACATCTAGCACGATGCGGCCGAAAGGAAGTATTCCTTTCGGCCGCATCGTTTGAATCATAGTAAAAGAGGAGACCCGAACCAATGAGGGGGTTATTGGTTCGGGTCAGACGAGCAAGGCAAGAAAAGAAGTTCTGGGAGGGTTTTCTCTTTTAGCCTGTCCTTACAATAATGGTTATATTATTTTCTGTCAAGAATTATTTTCTACTATATTTAGTTCATTTTGAATTTATTTCCTATAGAGCATTAAGATTAAATCAGGCGGCGTATAATATAATCAGTGCAACAACCACCGCGAGGACGAAGCATTCATGCTATTCATTTTGACTGGAGAAATTCAAACGGGGAAAACACGCTGGCTACAGCGGCTTCTCGACACGCTCGAAGCGGGCGGCGTTCGCTTGTACGGAGTCGTCGCGCCCGGCATATGGAAAGAAAGCCACGGACCGAACGGCGAGCTGCTCTACGAGAAGCTCGGCATCCAAAACGAAGTGCTGCCCCAGCACGAGCGCATCGAATTTGCACGGCGCGTCGACCTGATGGACGAAGCCGATGTCGAACGCTCATGCACGCAAGCACAGCGCGCACAGCTCAGCTGGGCCATCAACGAT
>CADBQL010000408.1 GCA_902796815.1 uncultured Coriobacteriaceae bacterium
CGGCTATGCCCGCAGGCGCAGAGTGCATGGCGTGGGGGAGCCACTAATTACGCCCCAGATCGCCGCTTCTTTTGCGCGGTCGAAAGGAGGATCAAGCGCGAGACGACCCGAGGGGGGCCAGGCTGACAGGGGCGCTGGAGGCGAATCCAAATCGGCCATCCAACGCCCACGGCGCAGACTTCAATAGAAACAAGGATTAACCCCATAATGCGCAGATGCGCCAACTAATCCACACGCTTGCGCGGTTTATAAGACGGACAGGCGTAATCGTGAATTTCAGCTGCTTCGACGAGATCGTCTATCCATGTCTCGAGGTCGTAAGCAGTTTCTGCCTCGAGTACAGCGGGAAGCTTGGCATGGGTTTCGGGATTGCGCGGCATGAACAGCGTGCAGCAATCGGGAGCGTCCTGCGACGAAATCTCGAAGGTACCGAGCCGCTGCGCCTCTTCGATGATCTCGAGCTTGTCAGTCCCGATGAGAGGCCTGAACACCGGCAGCTCAACCGCATCGTCAGTCGCGCGGATATTGTCGAGCGTCTGCGAGGCAACCTGCCCGAGGCTTTCTCCCGTGACGAGAGCCCCAGCTCCCTCTAGGCGCGCTATGCGCTCTGCAACCTTGAACATGAGCCTGCGGTACAAAATAACGCGCAGGGATGGCGGCGCGACGAGCGCGATCTGCTTCTGACAATCGCCGAGCGGCACAATGTAGGTCCTCGCAATACATCCCGTCTTCTCGAGAACGCGCGCGATGTCATCGACAAGATATTCGCTTTCGTCCGATGTCTGCGGACGTCCGGAAAAATGCACGCCAATGCATATCGCACCCCTGCGAGCTAGTTTCCACAATGCCACAGGAGAGTCGATGCCACTCGAGAGCAAGCACATCACCTTGCCCGAGCTGCCTACCGGCAAGCCGCCGATGCCGCGCTTGCTGCGCGCGTAGATATAGGCGGCGTTTTGTATCACTTCGACCACGACGGTGACGTCGGGGTCTTTCATTTTGACCTTCTTCTGGGGATACGCCTCGCACAGCCGCGACCCGATAATCTGGTTCATCTCCATCGAATCGGTCTCGAAATCTGTATGGTTACGACGCGCATGAACCTTGAAGGTCTCGAACTCATCGCATTCCGACAGCGCCTTCACGGCCACATCGCCCATTTCCACAAGCTCACGCTCGCATTTGTAACCGCACGAAACACGCGCGATGCCGGGAACGCCCGCTATTGAATCAGCAAGCGCCGCTGCGACTTCGAATGACGTGCCTTCTTTCAAAAAAACGCACAAGCGCCCGGAAATGCGATGAATGGTGACGACAGGCGCACCCGAAAGAAGCGCCTCGACATTCTTGACGAGGCGCTTCTCGAATACTGAACGGTTGCGGCCTTTGAGCCCGATCTCGTGGTAGTGGATCAGGCAAACACGCTGATGCTGGCCCTCCATCGTTCGTCTAATGATTCTTGATGTCGAACGATTCCGGATCGTACGAGACGTCATCGCGCGCGATTTCGTTAAACGCGATGGAAAGCGGCTTCTTGTCGGACGCCTTGGCTATCTCGACGGCCGTCTGCATCTGAATCGCACGATCGCGCTGCCCACGCAGCATGTCGTTGATGTCATGTGCACGTTTGCTCGCAAGCGCACACAACAGGAAACGGTCGTTATCGGTCTTCTCGAGTAGGACGTCGATTTTCGGTTCGATAATGCTCATAACACCCCTACTTCGTCGTTTATTCTTCGGTTTGTTCTTCAGCTTTCGCGTTCACGTACGCGATAAGCTCTTTTGCTGCAGTCGAAAGGTCGTCGTTGACGATCCTGTAATCGTATTCTTCCTTGTGCGCAAGCTCGTTTACCGCCTGCGCCAGACGCTTCTGGATCGTAGGCTCATCTTCGGTTCCACGGCCTCGCAGCCGGCTTTCGAGCACTTCCATCGAAGGCGGCTCGATGAACACCAGATGCGCTTCAGGAAGCTTAGCACGCACCTGCAATGCTCCTTGTACGTCGATTTCGAGAACAACCTGCTTGTTAGCAGCCATTTGCTCTTCAACGCTCTTCCTGGGAGTTCCGTACAAGTAACCTGAATATTCGGCCCATTCCAGCAGCTCTCCATTAGCAATCAAAAGCTTGAACTCTTCTTCCGTCTTGAAGTAGTAGTTTTTGCCTTCAACATCGCCTTCCCGCGGATTGCGGGTCGTAGCCGAAATCGATTCCCAGGTATCAGGAATTTCGTGCAACAAGCAGGCCACCAGTGTGCCCTTTCCGACACCTGATGGCCCAGATATTACAAAGAGATTACCTTTGCGCATGAAATCTTTAGCCCAAACGCTCCAGGAGAGCTGCCTGTTGACGCTCGCCCAGACCACGCAGGCGGCGGCTCTCGGCGATCTGAAGCTCGTTCATAACCTTCTCGGACTTTGCCTTACCGTAACCAGGAAGGGTCTCGATCAGGGTCGAAACCTTCATACGACCGACAATCGGATCATCCTTCATATCGATGACCTCTTTAAGCGTGAGCTTGCCAGTCTTGAGTTGTTCGCGAATCTCTGCGCGCTTGATGCGGGCTTCCTTCGCCTTTTCCAAAGCTGCCTTGCGCTCTTCTTCGCTCAGTTTAGGAATTGCCATTTGGTCTCTCCTTTTGTTTCTAGTTCGTAATGCTCGGGCAATGTTAGCGTATAACGCCAAATTATGCCGTTCTAACGCAACAACACCACAACTAAAGCTAGCATCTGTCAAGCCAACGTTAGTCCAGTTAAAGTGTGTTGTCGCTGATGTAGGCTCATTCTACGACGGTTTTCCCACGTAGACAAGAAATATTTGAATCTACAAGCCTAAAAGCCCATCCAAATGCAAATATTCTTCATTTGAACTGCGTTTGCAAAACTGTTATAGGGCACTCAGGCTGCTACGTGCAAAACACCAGCATTCTGCCACCGTCGTAGCAAATTCGTCATATCATATGGACGCCAATCGCTCAGCTTTATGCGTTCAATTCGTTCACGATGTCATCGAACGCCTTCGCAGGGTCAGGCGCTTTTGTAATCGGACGTCCGATCACAATATGCGACGCGCCGTTTTCGAAAGCCTGCGCGGGAGTTGTAACACGGCTCTGATCTCCCTTGTCAACGCCAACAGGTCTCACGCCCGGCGTTACGACATAGGCGCGCGGCCCAAGGATTTCGCGCAGCGCAACAGCTTCCTGCGCTGAGGCTACGACGCCCGAAATGCCTGCTTCCTTAGCTACCCCTGCAAGCAAAGCCACCTGTTCTGCTGGCGTGCGCTCGATGCCAATCTGAGCCAAGGCAGCATCGTCCATGCTGGTCAGAACTGTGATACCAAGCGTTACCGCAGCACGCTCCCCCCGTTCGGCAGCAGCAGCTTCTACACCGCGCTGAGCGGCCTCGAGCATGGCGCGCCCGCCGAGGGTATGCATGGTTATCATATCTGCACCGGTCATTGCCGCCGATTTTGCAGCGCCTTCAATCTGGAACGGGATGTCATGGAGTTTCAAATCAAGAAAGACGTTGTAGCCGCGCTGCTTGAAAGCCGCAACGATGGACGGCCCGCATGCGTAGTATAACGTCATGCCCACTTTGACCCAACGAGCCCTTCCGCGCAGCTTTTCGGCGAGGTCAATCGCTTCATCGCGTCCGCAGTCGAGAGCAACGATGATACGCTCGGCCATCGGTACGTTCGAAAATGCGTTTGTCATAGCTTTCTCCGTTCTAGTCGCTAATCTATCTATCGACTTATTCCAGCGCTCCGACGAGGTCGTTCACGTCTTTGACACCATGTCTTTCGCAATAGGCGGCAATTCCGTCAATAACATCGACCGTCGCTTCGGGATTCGAGAAATTCGCAGTGCCAACGGCAACGGCCCGTGCACCTGCAAGCATAAACTCGACAGCATCAATGCCCGTCGAAATTCCTCCCATGCCAAGAAGAGGAATGTTCACGGCCTTGTAAGTTTCCCACACCATCCGAAGCGCAACCGGCTTGACGGCAGGCCCCGAAAGCCCTCCGACATAGCGTGCCAGTTGCGGCTTTTTGCGCTCGACGTCGATGGCCATGCCAAGTAACGTGTTTATGAGCGAAAGCGCATCAGCGCCTGCAGCCTCTGCGGCACGCGCGATTTCAGTGATATCGGTGACATTGGGCGTGAGCTTCACAATCATGGGCAACTTCGTCGCCGCACGGCACATTCCGATGACGCGCTCTACGCTCGCTGGATCCGTTCCAATCGTCATGCCACCCGCATCGACGTTGGGGCACGAAATGTTTATCTCGTACGCATCGACAAGCCCCGTCTGATCAAGTGAGCCGATGACCTCCACGTACTCGTCAAAGCTATGACCCGACACATTAACGATCACGGTTGCACCGATGCTGCGAAGCCAAGGCAGTTCCTCCGAAGCTAAGTGCGCGACACCGGGATTCTGAAGCCCGATGGAATTGAGCATTCCACTTGGAGTTTCGGCTATGCGTGGACTGGCGTTTCCTGTCCAACCGTTGAGCGACACACCCTTGGTCGTGACGGCACCCAAACTTGCGACATCGACGAAATCATGGTATTCGCGTCCCGCCGCAAACGTGCCCGATGCGGTCGTTACGGGATTCTTCATGCGAAGCCCACCGAGGTCGACTTCCATGTTAACCTGCGTATCAAGCGGTTTTCGCATGATTACCACACCACCTTTGCGGCATCGAAAATCGGCCCGTCTACGCAGGAGCGACGCTTCCCGTCAACGGTGTCGACTACGCACGAGAGGCAGGCGCCGATGCCGCACGCCATCCGCTTTTCCATGCTGACCTCCGTATAGACACCTGCCTGCGCCCCATAGCCCGCAACGATTCTCATCAAGGGCTCCGGTCCGCAAACGGCCAGATAGTCATATGGTGCACCATCGTACGCGCAACCTTGCGCCAAGCGTTCCTCGACAAGTGATGTGCAAAATCCCGCACGCCCATACGTTCCGTCATCGGTTGCGCAGAAAGGCTCAAAACCGAGCAGGGATTCGTAGCGCTCGCGTGCGATAATCGCGTCTTTCGTTTGCGCTCCGAGCACGACATCGGTCGGGCAGCCGAGAGCGCGCAAGCTTTCGGCGAGCATGAACAAGGGCGCCGCTCCAACACCGCCCCCAACGAGTAACGCATGCGTGCACGCGCTATCAGCGAAACGCGCAGGCGCGCTCCATTGATTGCCGATAGGCCCAATGAGCTCGGCTTCTTGGCCGCACGCGAGGCTCGGCATGAACCGCGTGAGCGTCCCCACTTCCTGATAGAGCACATCAACCGTGCAAGCTTGCACGTCGCGCGCATAAATCGAAAACGGTCGCCGCAGAATATGATCGGGCGCGCCAGGAACCTTCATATGGACGAACTGACCAGGCATGATAGATTTTGCAAGGACAGGTGCCTCGAGCACCATCACATGCAGGCGCGGACCGACCTGATCGTTCGAGACGATGCGCGCCTTCTCGTTCACCAACCCGGGCACGTATCCCCCCTTCCCCAAACGTACGTTAGGGAAATTGTATCATTTGAATGGGACGGGAGACAGCTTACCACCTCGTTTTGACGTACGGCGCGCAACGCTCCCGTCGGTCGCGCCAAACTCTATTCCTCCAAGCTAATCGGATCAGTTTCGATGACGAACTTCACCGAGCCGGCCGTTCCTTCGGTAATGCCAGCGAAGTTGTTGTAGTTCTTCGCCGCATCGCTGATGGCTTCGAGGCGATCCTTGAACGGCAAGATATCGTCGTCGATGATGTCAGAAATCTCCGTAATCCCCTCGTCGTTGAACGTCTGCAGCCCTTCGAGGAGCGCTCCCGTACCATCGGCAGCAGCGCCTGCGCCATCTGCCAGGGCGCCCATTCCCTCATCGAACTTTCCAAGACCGTCGGCGAGCGTTTCGGAACCGGCTTCAAGCTCGCCTGCCCCTTTGGCGAG
>CADBQL010000409.1 GCA_902796815.1 uncultured Coriobacteriaceae bacterium
CTCGCAGGAGGTCCAGGGTTCAGACGGCAATATTTACCAGGAGATTACGACGCGTGACGAAGATGGCAACGACTCGTACTCATACCTCAATTCCAAGGGCGACGTCGTCTATGACGTTGATGTCGAGCTGCGCTACAACAACGATGGCACTGCTGATCCCGCCAAGCCGGAAAAGAAGGAGTAAAGCAATCAAGCTTACGCGCGCAAGCGAAGCGTACTGAACGGCTATCGAGCCAGATTGTGCAAGTAAACCGCGCCGGCCGGGCACCGCTTAGCCCGGTCGGCGCGTTGCGTAAGCAGGGGAGGGTGCCTAGAAACGGAAGCATTAGGGGAGACTCCCCAAACGTTTCCAGATAAGATTATCGGGAGGAGCGAAGTAGCTAGCTCGCGTTCGATTGCGCCCTTCTTGTTCGTACAATATCCAAATTCATTTTCCCAGCAGAAGCGCCTGCCGCTTTCTTTATCATGGAAAAGATTAGGTTGCAGGGTAGTTCGGCGTGTGAGATGGGGGCGAGCATGGAATACCGGTTAGACAAGCGGTCTGGAAACGAGCTGTCGGTGCTGGGAATGGGGTGCATGCGCCTGCCGCGCAAGGGAGCTGGAATCGATGCGCAGCTCACCGAGCTCATCTTGCTCGAGGCGTTCGAGCGCGGCGTCAACTATTTCGACACGGCTTACTCGTACGGCGGAAGCGAGGAGGCGCTCGGTGCGGTTATAGAGCGCAACGGCCTGCGCAAACACGTTTACATCGCATCGAAGCTGCCCCACGGAAAGTGCCGGTCGATTGACGATGTCGAGCGGCTTTTTTCCACATCGCTTGAGCGTTTGCGCACCGACTATCTCGACTACTACCTCATACACAACATTGTCACTGCGAGCCAATGGACGCGTCTGGTTGAGCTGGGCATCGAAGAGTGGATTGCGCAGAAGAAAGAGAGCGGTGCCATACGCCGCATCGGGTTTTCGTTCCACGGCGGCATAGCGGAGTTCCGCGAGCTGCTCGATGCCTACGACTGGGACCTCGTGCAGATCCAGTATAACTACGTGAACGAGCACTACCAGGCGGGTCGCGAGGGAAGCGAGCTCGCCGCGAGCCGCGGTATTCCCGTCGTCGTGATGGAGCCGCTTCTGGGTGGGCGCTTGGCGGCCGGCCTTCCCGAGGGCACCATGCGCGCGTTCGAAAGCGCTGTGCCCGGGCGAAGCCCCGCTTCATGGGGTCTGCGGTGGCTCTTCGACCAACCCCAGGTGACGGTCGTGCTCTCGGGCATGAACTCCACCGAGATGCTGCACGAGAACATCGATACCGCTGCCTCCACCGCACCGGGTTCGATGACCGAGCGCGAGCGCGCTGCCATTCGCGAGGCCAAGGCGGCCTTCGAGGAAAGCTTCAAGGTGCCGTGTACAGGGTGTAACTACTGCATGCCGTGTTCGCAGGGGATAAGCATCCCGTCGCTTTTCGCCGCCTATAACGAGAGCTTTTCGCTCGGTTGGGGTACCGGGTTTTTCCACTACATGATGAGCGTAGGCGTGACGAGCGGTGCGCCGCGCCTGGCCACGAGCTGCATCGAGTGCGGCGCATGCGTGAAAAAATGCCCGCAGCACATTGATGTGCCCGCGCGCATGGCAGAGGTGGCCGGCCGTCTTCAGCCACCCGGAGTGAAAACAGCGCTGAAGTTGGCGAACCCAATTCTTTCGCGCTGGTAGCGATAGCGGAGAGAGAGCCTGTTGCGAATCGCTTGCGTGAGCATTCGCTATTTGGGCATGACGAAGTAGCTGGAGCCGCAGCTTTGGGTTTTGTAGCGGCCCGTGGTCACCAAGTCCATCATGACGTTGGCAAGCTGCGTGTCGTTCAGCGAGAACATCGTCTGGATTTCGCGCGCTGCTACCTTGCCGAATCTGTCCACGAAAGCTTCAAGCGCGTGTATCGAAAACTCCGCGTCGCTCAGGCTGATGTCGCCGTCCGTCAGCTGGGCGATGGCCTGCTTGATGCCGGTGTAGTCGAAGTAGCCCCGCATCAGGACTTTGTTATCGCCGTACTGCAGCAACAGGGTGGGGAAGGCGGTTATGTTATACGTTCGGCATTCGTCGATGCCCTCCTGAAGAACCTGGGCTGCCGCCTCGCTTTCGAGGTTGCTGCGGAATTGCTCGATGTTCACGGGAAATTCCTTCGCCAGTTCCACCTGGGCATCTACAGTCGCGAGGCTGCGGCCTTCCGCATACGCGCATTCGCGCATGCGTCTGAGGTAGGCTTCCGCGATCTTTTCGTCGATCAGCCGCATTGCGCAGTACGCCAGACACAGTGGCAGCGAGACGAATTCCTCCGGCCGACCCGTTGTCAGGCGTTCGGCGGAAAACGGCATGCCGATGGCCCTTGCGGCTTGCACCAGATGCTCGGCAATCTGCGCGCGGAAAAGCTCATAGCGCAGCTCAGTCTCGGCGTCGTAGCCGATGAGCTCGTGCACGTCGGCCGAAAGTACGCCCATGACGATGCGGTAATCCAACCGCTCGTCGAGCAGCACGCGAATCTTGCGAATCTCGGGCTCCATCGCGTAGCACCA